>JAPJRA010000059.1 GCA_030824835.1 Geminicoccaceae bacterium
GGGCGTGGAGGTTCGAGTCCTCTCCTGGGCACCATGTCACCCACATGCCGTTCGCACTCGGTTAACCAAGAGTGGGTTACGCGTTGATAGGTGACATGGTGAAAGATCGCGCGATGAGTATCACGCTTCATCAAGGTGACCTACCGGATGGCCTCGAGCTGGGCCGCGAGGTGGCCATCGATTCGGAGGCCATGGGCCTCCGCCCGGCGCGTGATCGACTGTGTGTCGTGCAGTTGTCGGATGGCGATGGCACAGCGCATCTGGTGCAGTTCCGAGCCGGAGACTACGCCGCACCCAACCTACGACGACTCCTAGCCGATGAGAGTCGACTGAAGTTGTTTCACTTTGCCCGCTTCGATCTGGCCCTACTGCGCCAGTATCTCGAGGTCGACTGCCGCCCGGTCTACTGCACCAAGATCGCCTCGCGCCTCGCCCGGACATATACCGACCGCCATGGTCTCAAGGATGTCACCCGCGAACTACTCGGCATCGATCTCGACAAGGCCGAGCAGAGTTCGGATTGGGGTGCTGACGAGCTAAGCGACACGCAGCTCCATTATGCCGCCCGCGACGTGCTCCATCTCCATGCCCTGCGCGTGAAGCTTGACAACATGCTGGCGCGGGAGGGGCGGACCGCTCTGGCCCAGGCTTGCTTCGACTTCCTGCCCATCCGAGCCGCGCTCGATCTGGCCGGCTGGCCCGATCAGGACATCTTCGCGCATTGAGCGCTCTGGCCTTCCCTGGCGCCGGGAATGATCGCCGCGTTGACGTTCTGCAGACACGACCGGATACTCCGGGCCGGCACCGATGCCGTGTCGCGCGGCTGCCCGCCTTGCGAGAGCCTCGCCGGAAGAAAAGTCATTGAGCCATGGTGTCAGCTAGCCTCGCCCCGATCCAATCCACGCCCGTAGCCAATGCCGGGCCAATGAACGACCATGCCGCGGCCGCGCTGGCAAGCGGGCGTCAGGTGATCTTGGCCGAGGCTGACGCGCTGCAGAGTCTTGCTGCGTCGATCGACACTACCTTTGCGGCAGTGGTCGACCTGCTGGCCGGGATCAAGGGGCGCGTGGTCGTCTCGGGCATGGGCAAGAGCGGCCATGTCGGGCGCAAGATTGCGGCGACCCTAGCATCTACCGGGACACCTGCGCTCTATGTCCATCCGGGCGAAGCCAGCCACGGTGACCTCGGTATGATCACACCGCAGGACTCGGTCCTCGCCCTGTCGAACTCGGGCGAGACCACCGAGCTGCGCGACCTCATCCTGTACACGCGGCGCTTCTCAATCCCGCTCATCGGCATGGTCGGACGACCGGGCAGCACCCTGGCCGACGCCGCCGATCTGTGCTTGTTGCTGCCTGAAGTCGGCGAGGCCTGCCCGATGGGTCTGGCGCCCACTACCTCGACCACCTGCATGCTGGCGCTGGGGGATGCCGTGGCGGTGGCGCTGCTGGAACGGCGCGGCTTCTCGGCCCGCGATTTCGCCGTATTCCATCCCGGCGGCAAGCTAGGCAGCCAGCTATTGCGGGTGGAGGAGCTGATGCACCGCGGAACTGACCTGCCCCTGGTCACCCCACAAACTAGCCTCGCCGAGGCCGTGCTCGAGATGACCAAGAAGCGGCTGGGCTGTGTCGGCGTGGTCGACGAGGGTCGCTTGAGTGGAATCATCACCGACGGCGACCTGCGCCGTCACATGGGACCGGACATTCTGGGCAGGACGGCTGCCGACATCATGACCCGAAACCCGCGCACCATCGGGCCACGCGCCCTGGCCGTCGAGGGCGTTGCCGCGATGAACGGGCCACCACAGCCGGTAACCGTCCTGTTCGTGGTGGAGGCCGGGCGCCCGGTGGGGGCCTTGCATCTCCACGACTGCTTGAAGGCCGGCATCGCATGAGGCGAACGATCGCGGCAGCTGGGCTGGCGGGTGCACTGCTGCTGGCGGGACCGGTGGCAGCACAGACCACAACGAGCCCAGGCGGCGGCGGCGAGCCCATTGAGATCATTTCCGACCGGCTGGTACTTGAGCAGAACCAGCAGGTAGCGACCTTCACCGGCAATGTTGATGCCGTGCAAGGCGAGACACGGCTCCGCTCCGACAAGATGCGGGTCTTCTACACAACCAACGAAGCGGCGCAGGCCAGCGGCAACAAGCAGAGCGTCAGCCGGATCGACGCCGAGGGCAACGTGGTCATCACCAAGCCTGGTGAGACGGCGCAGGGCGATAAGGGCACCTACGACCTAACGACGCGCAAGCTGATGTTGCAGGGGAACGTGGTACTGACGCGAGGCGAGAATGTGGTCCGTGGCGACCGGCTCGACTCCGACCTCGCGACCGGGGTGTCCACGGTGAGCGTGACCCAAACGCCGCCCGCGGCCGGCAAGTCCGACCAGCGGGTCCGGGCGCTGTTCGCGCCGACTCCGGCCCCCGCTCCGAAAGCGCCCTGATCATGGCCACGGAGCCGGATCTGCTGGTCAAGCCATTCCCGGCGGCGAGGATGTCGATGGCGCTGCCCGCCGCCGGGCGCGAACGGCTGTCGGCCCGGCATCTGGCCAAGCACTACCGCAACCGAACCGTGCTGCGTGATGTCTCCCTGACCGTCAATCGAGGCGAGGCAGTGGGTCTGCTGGGGCCGAATGGCGCGGGCAAGACCACCTGCTTCTACATCATCACCGGCCTGATCGCCGCCGATGGCGGCCAAGTTTTACTCGACGAGCGCGACATCACCCGACTGCCGATGTACCGGCGAGCGCGCTACGGCATCGGCTACCTGCCACAGGAAGCTTCAATCTTTCGCGGTCTCAATGTCGAGGACAATATCCGTGCGGTCCTGCAGATCGCCGAGCCCGACCGCGCTCGGCGCGAGGCCACGCTGGATCGGCTGCTCGACGACTTCTCCCTCACCCACCTGCGCCGATCGTCAGCGTTGGCGCTGTCCGGCGGCGAGCGCCGCCGGGTCGAGATCGCCCGGGCTCTGGCCGCGAGCCCAAGCTTCATCCTGCTCGACGAGCCGCTGGCCGGGATCGACCCGATCAATGTCGGGGAGATCCGTGATCTGGTAGGGCACCTGAAGGATCGCGGCCTGGGCGTGCTGATCACCGATCATAACGTGCGCGATACGTTGGACATCATCGATCGCGCCTACATCCTTCACGACGGCGCCGTGCTGCGCGAGGGAACACCCGAGGAAATCGTGGCCGACCCCGCGGTCCGCCGCGTATACCTCGGGGAGCGGTTCAGCCTTTAGGGCGCGGGAATGAGCTTCGCCCCCAGCATTCGGCTCGAGCTGCGGCAACATCAGAGCCTCGTTCTGACGCCACAGCTGCAGCAGGCGATCCGGTTGCTGCAGATGTCCAATCTCGAACTCGCGGGCGTCGTTGATACCGAGGTGGCCGAGAACCCGTTCCTCGAGCGTAGCGACCGGGAGGCAGCTCCGGCGGCGGTTCCAGTAGGTTTATTGGATACGAACCGTGGTCCGGAGGCGCTGCACGATATCGGCAGCATGATGAACGGTGCGCATGAGACGGCGGCGCCGCTTCGGCCTGCCGACTGCTCGCTGTCGGTGAAGCGGCCCGCCGGCAGCGCCTTCGACGAAGCTCGCTCGAGCTTCGAGGCCAGGCTAACGCGCACCATCGGCCTGCGCGAGCATCTGAGCGAGCAGGTGATGGCCCTGTTGCGCGATCCTGAAGCCCGGGCTGTCGCGCTGCAGGTGGTCGAGAGTATTGACGACGACGGTTATCTGCGGGAGGCAGACGAGGTCCTGGCCGAGCGCTTCGGGTCCCAGCCGGCGACGATCCTGGCGGTGCGCCAAGCGCTCCATCGCTGCGAGCCCACCGGCGTCGGTGCCCGTGACCTCGCCGAGTGCTTGGCCCTGCAGCTGGCCGAGCGCGATCGGCTAGACCCTGCGATGGCGGCACTGGTGCGCAATCTGCCACTGCTGGCGCGGGCCGATTTCGGCGAGCTGATGCGCCGCTGTGGCATCGACGCCGAGGATCTCCAGGACATGATCGGCGAGATCAAGCGACTGGATCCTAAACCGGGTCTCAGCTACGCGCCGGACGAGCCCGCAACGCTGGTCCCTGACCTATTCGTCACCGTCATGGGTCCGGGCCGCTGGCGCATAGAGCTGAACGGCGGCACGTTACCCAAGGTGCTGGTCGACGCCGAGTATCACGGCGAACTGCACCGGAACACGCAAGACCGCCGCGCCAAGGAATATCTGGCCGAACGCTTTCAATCTGCCAACTGGCTGGCCAAGGCATTGGATCAGCGTGCGCGCACCGTGCTTCGGGTTGCCAAGGCGATCTTCGCCCGGCAAATGCCGTTCCTTGATGGCGGGGCGCAGCATCTTCGGCCACTGGTTCTGCGCGACATCGCCGAGG
The DNA here is from genome assembly GCA_030824835.1 of Geminicoccaceae bacterium. Classification (GTDB taxonomy): domain Bacteria; phylum Pseudomonadota; class Alphaproteobacteria; order Geminicoccales; family Geminicoccaceae; genus Benzoatithermus. The sequence goes on from JAPJRA010000059.1 coordinate 4,381, forward strand.
CGACCGGTCTGCACGAGAGCACGGTCAGCCGCGCCACCTCGGACAAATACGTGGCCACCCCACACGGAACCTTTCCGCTCAAGTATTTCTTCACCACTGCCATCGCCGCCACTTCTGGCGAGGCCTCGCACAGCGCGGAAGCGATCCGCCAGCTGATCAAGCGGATGATCGAGCGGGAATCGCCCGGTGAGATCCTATCGGACGACCAGATCGTGTCCGAACTCAAGAATAAAGGTGTCGTCATCGCCCGCCGAACCGTCGCCAAGTACCGTGAATCTCTCGGAATTGCATCCTCCGTGGATCGGCGCCGCGCCAAGGCGCTAGGCCGATGAGAGTAGCTATGGCTGCCACGGTGTCGAGGCCACCCGCGGTGATCACCGACACCAGCCCGCTTGGGAGAGCATCGATGGTCGAGATTGACGAGTTTCTGAGCCTCGACCGGATGTTGCTCACGCTGCGCAGCGGGAGCAAGCGGCAGCTATTTCAGGAGCTTGCGGGCGCCGCGACAGCGGCCACCGGCATTGAAACCGCGGTGATCTTGGCCGCGCTCAACCAGCGGGAAAAATTGGGCACAACTGGCATCGGTGAGGGCATAGCGATCCCACACGCTCGCGTCCCCGATTTGCCCAAGCTGATGGGGTTTTTTGCCCGTCTGAAGACGCCAGTCGAGTATGACGCGCTCGATGATGCGCCGGTCGACCTTGTCTTCCTGCTGCTGGCCCCGGAGGAGTCGAGCACCGTTCAGCTCAAGGCACTCGCACGTATCGCGCGCTTGCTGCGTGATCCCGAAATCTGCACCCGACTGCGCAGCGAACAGGACGCGCAGCAGATTTATGGCTTGTTGACCGGCCGGGCACCGGGCAGCTCCACTTGAGCCACACCGTCACCCATCTGCGTCTGCATGCGTCAGCTGCTGCTTGGTGTGGCCGGGGGATTTTGGTACAAGGTCCGTCGGGTGCCGGCAAGTCGGCCCTCATCTCCGATCTATTGGCCGCTGGGGCGCATCTGGTTGCGGACGATCTTGTGCAGATCGAACGGCGTCATGACTGCCTCTATGCCACCGCGGTCACCGAAACCGGCTTGATCGAGCTGCGCGGCAACGGCATCTTTCGACTGGTCACCACGGTCGGGGTTCCCGTGACCCTTTGTATTGAGCTAGCGGTTGGGACTGAAAGCGAGCGATTGCCGGCTAAGGCAACGGCGCTGATCGCCGGCGTGGAGCTGCCGCGCCTCCAGTTGAGCAGTGCCGTGCCGTCAGCCATGGCCCAGATCCTGATCGCCCTCAGCGCGCGCCGGGCGCACTGAGGGCAAATGAGCGAGGCCGTGGTCGTCACCGGGATGTCGGGCGCGGGCCGAACGACCTGCCTGAAAATTCTTGAGGATCTCGGCTACGAGGCCGTCGACAACTTGCCGGTCAACCTGCTCGGACGGGTGCTGCGTGGAGACGATGCCGGTCCCAATCGCTTGGCCGTCGGCGTCGACAGCCGCACGCGGGGCTTCACGGCCGCCCGCGTGGCAGCGGTGCTTGCGGAAGCGCGCTCCTCGATTAAGGCCTGTCTGCTCTACGTCGATTGCGATGACGAGGTATTGAGACGCCGGTTCACCGAAACCCGCCGCCGCCATCCGCTGGCTGATGCTGCCGGCGTGCGTGATGCGCTCATTGAGGAACGCGAGTTGATAGCGCCGCTGCAGGCGGCCGCCGACATGGTCATCGACACCAGCGATCTGTCGCTGCCGGACTTGCGGCGTCTGCTGAGCGGACGCTTCGCGCCCGCGGGCGTTCGGATGGCCATTGCCGTGGTCTCATTTGCCTATCGGAATGGAATACCCCGTGAGGCTGATCTAGTGTTCGACGTACGCTTCCTGCACAACCCTTACTACATCGATGAGCTTCGGCCTAGAACCGGGCGGGATCCGGACGTACAGGCACATGTCCGCTCCGATCCGGCTCTGGCTCCATTCGTGGTCGATCTTCAGGCTCTCCTGCTGCCGCTGCTGCCGCGCTATCAGACTGAAGGGAAAAGCTACTTGACGATTGCCTTTGGCTGTACGGGCGGGAAGCACCGATCGGTTTTCCTGACCGAGATCATGACCGACTGGCTGCGTCGCCATGGCTGGGCCGCGACGTCCGTTCACCGTGAACTGACCCGCGCCGCGGTGCAGCCGGCGTGAGGACGGGCTCATGATCGGACTCGTCCTGGTGACCCACGGTCGACTGGCCGCCGAGTTCCTCTCTGCCATGGAGCACGTTGTCGGCCCGCAGGCCATGGTCCGCGCCGTCTGTATCGAAGCCGACGACGACATCGAGCAGCGGCGCTCCGAAATCGTCGAGGCAATCCGAGACGTCGACGATGGTACCGGCGTCGTCGTACTAACCGACATGTTCGGCGGCACGCCGTCCAACCTCGCGATCTCAACCATGGACCGCAAGGGGATCGAGGTCATCGCTGGCGTCAACCTGCCGATGCTTATCAAGCTTGCAAGTGTACGCCAGAGCGAGCCGCTGCGCGAGGCCGTCACGGCGGCGCAGGAGGCGGGCCGCAAGTATATCAATGTCGCTAGCCAGCTGCTAAATGGCGACCGAGCCTGAATGGCCGAAGCTGTGCTGAGCCGTGAGGCCACGATCGTCAATCAGCGCGGCCTGCATGCCCGGGCCGCGGCCAAGTTCGTGCGCACCGCCGCCACATTCGTAGCCCGGGTCGAGGTCACTCGCGACGATCAGACGGTAGCCGGCACTTCGATTCTAGGATTAATGCTGCTTGGAGCGGGCATCGGAACGATACTGACGCTATGCGCCGAAGGTGACGATGCGGCAGAAGCGTTGGCAGCTTTGGGCGACCTGATCGAGCGCGGCTTCGACGAGTAGCGCATCCACCGTGTCGGTGGCAAGCTTGCCGCTGGTGTACGGCTGTGCTTTAGGCGGCTCCAGTTTGCAGTGCGGCACGCGCAGCGGTTTTGTTCGTTCGCGGCCGATCCCCTGAGTTCAATCCTGTCGAGGAAGCTTTATGAGCGCGTCTAGAGATTATCTGGTGGCGGATATCGGGCTTGCCGATTGGGGCCGGCGCGAGCTGGCGATTGCCGAGACCGAAATGCCCGGCCTGATGGCGATCCGAGCCGAGTACGGACCGTCGCAGCCGCTCAAGGGCGCCCGGATCGCCGGCTGCCTGCACATGACGATCCAGACCGCGGTGCTGATCGAGACCCTGAAGGTGCTGGGCGCCGACGTGCGCTGGGCATCGTGCAACATCTTCTCGACTCAGGACCACGCTGCGGCCGCGATCGCCACGGGCGGCACGCCGGTGTTCGCCGTCAAGGGCGAGACGCTCGACGAGTATTGGGACTACGTTCACCGGATCTGCGCCTGGGGGGACGGCGGCTTCCCCAACATGATCCTCGACGATGGCGGCGACGCCACGCTGCTGTGCATCCTCGGTCGTAAGGCCGAGCGCGACCCGACCGTCCTCGACGACCCGAAGAACGAGGAAGAGGAGGCGCTCTACAAGGCGATGAAGCGGCAGCTCAAGGCTCATCCCGGCTGGTACACGGCCCTGGGCGATTCGGTGCGCGGCGTCACGGAGGAGACCACCACCGGCGTGCACCGGCTCTACGACATGGAGCGCCGCGGGGATCTGCTGTTCCCGGCGATCAACGTCAACGACAGCGTCACCAAGTCCAAGTTCGACAATCTCTATGGCTGCCGCGAGAGCCTCGTCGACGGCATCCGCCGTGCCACTGACGTGATGATGGCCGGCAAGGTCGCGGTGGTGGCCGGCTTCGGCGACGTCGGCAAGGGCTCCGCCGCCTCGCTGCGCAATGCCGGCGCCCGCGTCGTGGTCACCGAGATCGACCCGATCTGCGCCCTGCAGGCGGCGATGGAAGGCTACGAGGTCACGACCATGGAGGACGCGGCACCGCGCGCCGACATCTTCGTCACCGCCACCGGCAATGTCGACGTCATCACGCTCGACCATATGCGGGAGATGAAGGACCGGGCCATCGTCTGCAACATCGGCCATTTCGACAGCGAGATCCAGGTCGCCGGGCTGAAGAACCTGCGCTGGCACAACGTCAAGCCGCAGGTGGACGAGATCGAGTTCCCCGACGGCAAGCGGATCCTGCTGCTGGCCGAGGGCCGTCTGGTCAATCTCGGCTGCGGCACCGGCCATCCGAGCTTCGTCATGTCGGCCTCGTTCGCCAACCAGACGCTGGCCCAGATCGAGCTGTGGACCAACCCCGAGGCCTACGCCAACAAGGTCTACACGCTGCCCAAGCGCCTCGACGAGAAGGTGGCGGCGCTGCATCTGGAGAAGATCGGCGTCAAGCTCACCAAGCTCAGCGAGAAGCAGTCGGCCTATATCGGCATCGCCCCGCGCGGTCCGTTCAAGCCCGAGCAATACCGCTACTGACCGGGACGACGGGCATGGAGCGGGCTCAGATCGGCCTCCTCCTGCCCGATCTCGCCGCCACCCGTGCCTTGGGTGCGCGGCTCGGCGCCTGCCTCGCCTCCGGCAGCGTCGTGCTGCTGACGGGCGATCTCGGCGCCGGCAAGAGCGAACTGGCACGGGCGGTGATCCGCGGTCTCGCCGGGACCAACATCGCCGTGCCAAGCCCGACCTTCACCCTGCTCCAGAGCTACGAGCTGCCGGGCCTCGAGGTCACCCACAGCGACCTCTACCGTATCGGCGATGTGAGCGAGATCGACGAGATCGGACTCGAGGAATGCTGGCAGCGTGGTGCGGTGCTCGTCGAATGGCCAGACCGTGCACCATGGCTGTGGCCGGCCGAGCGACTGACTGTGACGCTGGACCTGCTGCCTGACCACACCGCAGGTGCCCGGCAGGTGGCGCTGGAAGGTACCGGGAGATGGGCAGCGCTGCTGCCAAATCTCGCTGGCGGGCAGCAATACCGTTAGGTTGCCGGGCATGCGCAATGTCCACACCATTCCAGCCAACCAGCCGTTCCTCGACACCCTGATCGAGGGGCTGCTGGAATGGGACCGCGAGCGACTGGCGGATACGCTGCTGCTGCTGCCTACCCGCCGCGCCTGTCTCGCCGCGCGCGAGGTGTTCCTGCGCGTGAGCGGCGGCACGCCCTTGCTGCTGCCGCGGCTGGTGCCGATCGGTGAGCCCGACGAGCCGGAGCTGCTGATCGACCCGGCGCTCGAGCTGACCCTGGCTCCGGCCATCAGCCGAGTGCGGCGGCAGCTGCTGTTGACCCGTCTGGTGCAGGCCAAGGAGCCCGGTATGCCGCTCGAGCAGGCGGTGCGGCTGGCCGCCGAGCTCGCCCGGTTCCTGGACGAGTTGCACAACGAGGAGGTCGGCCTCGCCGGGCTGGACACGCTGGTACCGGCGGATCTGGCCGATCACTGGCAGCAGACCCAGGTCTTCCTGCAGCTGCTGGCGCAGGCCTGGCCACCCATCCTGGCCGCCGAGGGCTGCCTCGATCCTTCACTGCGGCGTCGCCTCCTGGTCGATGCGCTGAGCATGAGCTGGCAGCGTGTGGCGCCGAGCCATCCCGTCGTCGCCGCCGGCGTCACGGGCTCGATTCCCTGCATCGCCCGCCTCCTGGCCCGGATCGCGCGCCTGCCGAACGGCACGGTCGTCCTGCCGGCGCTGGATCGGACGATCGACAGCGCGGGCTGGGATGCAGTGGGGCCGACCCATCCGCAGTACGGGCTGAAGCGGCTGCTGGACCTGATGGAGATTGACCGCTCGGCGGTGCGCTCCTGGCCGGATGGGGGGCCGATCCTGCCCCACCCGCGCATTGAGCTCTGGAACCACGTGCTGCGGCCGGCCATGACCACCGAGGACTGGCGGCGCCGGACGCCGCTGCCGGCTGAGGCTACCGCCGGGCTGGAGGTCGCCGTGGCGGCGGATCTCGCGGGCGAGGCCCTGCAGATCGCGCTGCGCATGCGCCACGCGTTGGAATCTCAGGGCAAACGTGCCGTGCTGATCACGCCCAGCCGGGTGCTCGGGCGTCGGGTCGCGAGCGAGCTGCTGCGTTGGGGAATCAGGGTCGACGACAGTGCGGGCGTGCCGCTCGATCAATCGCCACCGGGCACGTTCCTGCTGCTCACGGCCCATCTCGTGGCCGGGGGGGCTTCGCCGGTAACGCTGCTCTCGGCGCTCAAGCACCCGCTCGCCAGCGGCGGCATCGGGCAGCGCGAGTTCAGGCGCTTTGCCCGCGCGCTGGAGCGAGGCCTGCTGCGCGGCCCCCGTCTCGCCGGCGGCCTTGACGGCATGGTGGCGGCACTACGTGCGGTCGAGCCCGGCGGCCGCTGGGAGGCACCCGTGCAGGCGCCCCGACCTGCTGGCCTGGCTCGAGGATTTGCGCCTGGCGGCCGAGCCATTCGCACGACGGCTGGCCGCCGGCCCGGCAGCGCTTCCCGATCTGCTCGGGGCGCATCTCGCGTTTGCTGAGTGGCTCGCGGCCGACCGCGAAGGCGGGGCCGATGCGCTCTGGTCGATGGAGGCCGGCGCCACCGCCAGAGAGTTCGTGGCCGAGGTGCAGCAGGCCGGGGATGTCGCCGGCCCCGTGCCGAGCAGCGCCTACCCGGCAC
>JAPJRA010000060.1 GCA_030824835.1 Geminicoccaceae bacterium
GCCACTATGTCCCCAACATCACCTTCGGCCCCGACATCGTGCGCGCGATCCGGCCCTACAGCCGCAAATGCTTCGACACGCACCTGATGATCTCGCCGGTCGATCTCTATCTCGAGCCCTTCGCCAAGGCGGGTGCCGACCGCATCGTTGTCCACGCCGAGGCCACGACCCATCTCGACCGCACGCTCCAGGCGATCCAGGCTCTCGGCAAGCGGGCAGGGGTCTCGCTCAACCCCGCCACGCCCGAGAGTGCCGTCGAGTATGTCCTGGACCGGATCGACCTGATCCTGGTGATGACCGTCAACCCGGGCTTCGGCGGCCAGAAGTTCATCCCGGCGGCCCTGGAGAAGATCCGCCGCCTGCGCGCCATGACCGCCGGCCGCGGCATCCGCATCCAGGTCGACGGCGGGATCACCAAGGAGACGGCGCCGCTGGCGATCGAGGCCGGGGCCTCGGTGCTGGTCGCGGGCTCGGCCGTGTTCGGCCAGGGCGACTATGCCAAGGCGATCGCGGCGCTGCGGCCCTCCTTGGGGGTTTGAGCCGCAGCCGGCGTCGCGACCAGCGACCGGCCTGCCGACTACCGGCGATGGCCGATGCTGGCCGTCCTTTGCGGGGCGATCGTGCTATCGATGACGACTGGTTCTCGGCCACGGCCGTGGTTGCGAAGCTCGCGGCACCGTTCTAGCTGTCGAGCTCGGCCGTCTCCATGCTGACGATCGCGGTGCCGTCGGGCTCGTGCTCGGCGCAGTGGGCTCTACCCTCGTCAACCTGCCCGACCTCGCTCCGATGCACCTGCTTCGGTGGTGATCCTGGCTTGGCTCGTCACCGGCATGTGCCTCGCCAGCGTCTATCCGCCGGCGATGAAGCTGGTCGCAACCTGGTTCAAGACCAACCGCGGCTTGGCGCTGGGTGCCGTGATCGCCGCCATCACGTTCGGCTCGGCGCTGCCGCATCTGGTCCGGGCCAGCGGCGGCGTCGGCTGGGCCACGGTCGCCGGCACCGCCTCGGCAGCGATTCTGCTCGGCGCCGCGCTGTCTGCCGGCGTGATCAGGGAGGGTCTGGGCCCTGCGCAATCGCGCGGTGCTGCTCTCGAGCCTCGGCTATTGCGGCCATATGAGGGAAGCTCTACGTGATGTGAAGCTGGTTCATGGTCTACGCTCGGGGCGCGCTGAGCATGCAGGGCATGGCCTCCGGCATGGCGGCTCACTTCCTGAACTTCGCGGTGATCGAGATTGGTGCGGTCGGATGCCTGCTCGGTGGCCTGATGTCCGACCGATGGGGCCGGACGGCAACGACGACAGGCATGCTGGCGGGCCCTGGCCTCTGCGCCGTCCTGATCGGGTTCGCCTTCAACATCTGGCTGCTGCCTGCCATCGCCTACAGCCATGGCGGCTGGCGATGGGTGCTCCTCGTGCTTGTTCCTGGCCTCATCCTCGGCGCGGTGGCGATGGCGACGCTGCGTCGTCTGCCGGAGGCCGGTCGGTTCGCCGGCGGGCGGCGATGACGGCATCTTGAACTGTTGCCCGCCACGGGCGATAGGTGAAGGTGATGGGCAATTGGACCCGCGCGCCGGGGTGGCACGAGAGCGCTAATGACATTGTCCGAAACAGCTTGGCAGGACCTGCCCCTGGTTGATCTGATACTGCTGGCCGAACTCGCCGCGGACATCGAACGGCATGCCCTCGCGGGTTACCTGCGGCGGGCCATTGCCGATGCCGAGCATACGGCAACCCTGCTCGAGACCGTCTCAGGCACCCCGCAGGAGGTGCAGCAGGCGGCGCACAAGTTGCGCGGCAGCTCGGCGACGTTGGCCCTGGCACGACTGGCCGGCCTCGCCGACGCCATCGAAAAGTGTGCCAACCGGGGCGCAGACACGGCCGAGCCGATCGCCGCGCTGCGTCCGCTCATTGCGGCGACAAGCAACCGGATCGAGGAGCTGGCCCAGGGGGTCTAGCGCCGTCGGCACCGCGAGCCCCCGATCACATCGTCCGCGTCTGTACTTTGACGGCGAACACATACCCTGCACCGCGGACCGTCTTGATCAACGACGGGTTGGCCGGATCGGTCTCGATCTTGCGCCGCAGCCGTCCCACCTGCTGGTCGACGCTCCGATCGAAGGCGGCCCAGTCACGGCCCTTGGTCAGGTCCATCAGCTGGTCGCGGTCGAGCACCCGGCCAGGGTGGGTGGCGAATGCCACTAGAAGATCGAATTCCATCGTCGTCAGCGGCAGCTCCTGCCCGTCCGCCGTCAGCAGACGCCGTGTCCCACAGTGCAACTCCCAGTTCTCGAAGATGTGCACGGTGTCGGTGGGACCAGCAGCGACGGTACGCATAGCTGGACTCCGGCGGCGCAACACGGCCCGTACCCGCGCCAACACCTCCCGGGGATGAACCGGCTTGCACAGATAATCGTCGGCGCCTAGCTCGAGCCCGGTTACTCGGTCGATCACATCGTTCAACGCCGACAGGATGATGAGACCGACATCCGACCGCTCGCGGATCTCCCGGGCCAAAGCGAGACCATTTTCGCCAGGCATCACCAGATCGAGCAGAATGAGATCGACTGGCGAGCCATGCGACAAAATATCGCGCATCGTCGCGCCATTTGCAGCTTCGCTGACCACAATCCCTTGACTGTGGAGAAAATCGCGTAGCACGCTGCGGATCAGATCGTCGTCATCAACGATCATAACGTGCAATGGTTGCCCCCCAAGCTCACCTTTCAACTATCACCACCCAAAATTTCGCGGCTGAAGCTAGCTACGCGCACCACAATCCTACTGTCGGTTTCCCACGGTAACAATACTATCGTGCGCGTTTGTCATCAATTGTCACAGATTGATCAACTCCGAGGTTACGCCGGCATGATCGCGCGAGGCGTACGGCTTAAGACGGTTGCACGCCGTGATTGGCATAAGTGCGGCGAGCCCCAATCGGAGATGGTGATGGTCGCAAAAATAAAGGTGACTTCGGAGGCTCCCCGGCCCCGAGCCCAAGATCTCGACCGGCATATTGGTGAGCGGATGCGGCAACGGCGCATCATGTTAGGCCTTACTCAGCAGCAAATGGCCGACCTGATCGGTGTAACCTACCAGCAAGCGCACAAATACGAAAAGGGCATCAATCGCATCGCCAGCGGCCGCCTCTATCGGATCGCGCAGGCGCTGGGGGTCGAGGTCGGCTACTTCTACGAGGCCATCGCGGACGTCGGCGTGACCGAGCACAAGTCGTCGCCGCAACAGCGGCTGTTGCTGGAGCTGGCCAGAAATTTCGTCGTGTTGACGAACCGGAAGCACCAGGAAGCCATCTGCAATCTGGCGCGCGCTCTGGCCGCCACGGCGGTCACCGATGGTGAGTTTGCCGGCTCGTCGCCCAGAATGGCCGCAAACGCTGCCTGACGACCTATCTTGGCACGGGGTCCAGGTCGGGTCGTGCACCCGGCTTGCCCCCGTGGCAGCGTCTCGTTCGACCCGCGGCATCGGATCCGCACGTCCTAATCTTTTCACCTTCGGGTGCCGCATGCCTTGCATCGTCAACATGCGACGTCTCGAGCGCCATGGCGGTCGCCGTCACCTGTGACCCTGGGCCGCGGCTCGCCAGAGCCGGCATCGACACATTGAAGCACGCACCCTGACAATCCTGCCTGCCGCACCGCGTTGGCCGGCTATCATGCCGGCCATGTGCGGTGGCCAATCCGTGCGTCTAGAACAGGCTACGGTACTGCGCGCTCGACTTCGGCACCCTGGTCGCCGAGTAGAGCTGATGCTCGCGGCCGTTCAGGTAGCCCTCATGCGCCAGCCCGTTGCCGGCATCACGGAAGAAGTTATACATGTTCTGAATGTAGGCTGGATTGTCGCCCCGCCGGCCAACGCCCCACTCCGACATCTCGAGCTGCTTGCCCTTGCTCTTGGCGAAGGCCAGCCATGCACGCAGTCCCCAAGGGCTGTTGCCGAAGGCCTTCTCCATACCGAAGCGCGCCTCACCGTCGTCGTAGTGGCTAACGCCGACGTTGGTGATCGGGGCCCCGCTCGGCCACAGATTGTTGACGTTGATTTTGCCCTTCTTGGCCATGTGCCAAGCGATGCGCAGGCCCGGACCCCCGGACTTGAGCGCCTTCGCGGCATTGGTAAAACAGGCCTTCCACTGATCGGCCGAGCGGCCGACGGCGGTCCATGGGAACGAGGCGTTGTTTGCCTCCCAGCCAAGGCGAATCTCGGCGCTGCCGACACCATTGGCCGCAAGCCGGCTGCCGATTGCGCGGTGGTTCGCAGCATATTTGTTGGCGGCACAGTCAGCGAGATTGCCACCACTCGTCGGGAAGAGACCGAGGCCGATGCTGACGTTGGAGGACATGGAGCGAAGCGTGCGCGGGTTGGTCCCGCTCATGTAGCTCAACATACTGCTCCAGTTATTCCACGGCGCCCAACCGACCGCCAAGCCCAGTGGCGCGCCACGCCAGCTCGCAAAGCTACTTGCGCTATGACCATTGGTTCCGGACTTCCACGTCGGAGCCGCCGAAGCCGTTTGGCCACTCAAGCCCAGCACGATCGCCACTGCCACAATCTTACGTATCATAGGTTCGCCTTTAGATGAGATGAGGGCCCCTTAGGGACCTACCTGTGTACATCGACGAGGCTCACGGAAATTCCTTCCATCGATTCGTGCTTGATGGCCATGCTGTCCGAACAAGCGGGGTGCAGGCGACCTCGTTGTCATAATATCAACCTGAGGGTGTCTGACGTTTGGAGGCGGCATTTGCTCCCAATACAGGGCCACCTGTTGGTAATACCTGATCGGGAGAGCGGACTATTCCAAGGACATGCCAATATCAGCCACATCACTGCAAACGCTGAACCCGGCAGGCTGAACACGCCCCCCGGTTCCCGCGCCAACAGCCCAGGCAAGAGCCACGATTGGGCGGTCAAAATACCTTCGAGAGCGGGACCTGAAGCCCAGGCGCGCAGCAAGGCGCCCCGAGGCGTCGAGGTCTGATCAACCGTTCAATATGTCCGGGACGGGGCTTCTACGGGGCGCCAATCGGCCTTGGCATCAAAGGCGGCGGAGCGAGCCGGCCGCCGGCTACGTCAATTGCAACAGCGGCAGCCGGCCGAGGAAAAAAGGGTTGGGTTACACCGGCAGCAGCTTGCGGTAGAGGTGCCAGGTCGCGTGGCCGAGCACCGGCATCACGAAGATCAGGCCGAGCAGCACGGGCAGCGAGCCCAGCACCAGTCCGGTGGCCACGATCAGTCCCCACACCGCCATCGGGCCCGGATTTGCCTGCACCGCCCGAACCGAGGTCGACACGGCAGCGGCAAGGCCCGGATCGCGGTCCAGGAGCATCGGGAACGATACCACGCTGATCGCGAAAACCAGCACGGCGAAGAGGAAGCCGACGCCAACTCCCAGCACGATCATGGCCCAGCCAGGACCGGTGGTCAGGACGTCCACGAGAAATGCGCTGACCGAGGCGGGCGCCTCCGGCCCGAGCGTGGCCAGATAGATGGTGTGCGCCACGCCCAGCCAGAGCAGAAAGATCGCCAGCAATATCAGGCCAAGCACGAAGATGGCGCCGAACGCCGGCGCCCGCACGACGCCCAACGCATCCATCCAGCTCGTGGTGCCACCCTGCTCGCGCCGTCGGCTGATCTCATAAAGACCGACCGCGGCCACGGGCCCCAACAGCGCGAAGCCGGCAGCGAGAGGGAACACGAGCGGCAGGATGTTGTAGTGGAGTGCCAACCAAGCCAGGACCAAGCCCGCCAGTGGGTAGACGACGCAGATGAAGACCACATCGCTGCGGCAAGCCGCAAAGTCGGCGAGCCCCTGCGCCAGCACCTCCCTCAGATCGGCTACCGTGATCCGCCGTACCGCCGGCAGGGGCCGGGCGTGGGCGGCATCAGGGCCGCCCAGCGAGTGACCCGCTCGTTCCACGGCGCGGCCCGCGGCCCTAAGCTGATCGACGCTCCACTCGGCAGGGTTGCGGATGTGGTCGGTGCTGACCATGCTGGTTTCTCCCTGTTCAGCGGGACGCAGAACCCGGTTCTTGCCGATGGTGCCGGCGCCCGCGGCTTCGTGTGCCTTACACTCCAAGTTGGGCGGCATCCCTTTCCAGGGCCGCAGGAAATCCAGCGCCACGGCGATCAGCCTCGCGGCAGGTACTGCGGCTACAGAGTAGATTATTTTGCGCTTGGTCGCCCGCACGCGCAAGCCGCCCATGGCGCAGCACTCAGCGCAGGCGGAAGACGTCCACGGTCTCGTCGCGGCCGCGCAACTGCCGGGCGCCAAGCGGCACGACCTCGCACAGGCCGTCCGCATGGACCGCGGTCTCGCCGCTGGCGATGATCACGATCGTGTCGGCGGGGGCCACCTCCTTGCCCAGCTGCTCGAGGCGCTGGGTGACGTTCACCGTGTCGCCGACCAGCGTGTAGTTCAGCCGGTCGCGACTGCCGATATTGCCCACCAGGGCCGGGCCGGTGTGGATGCCGATCCGCAGCCGCAGCGGCGGGAAGCCGTCGATCACCTGCAGCCGGTCGCGGATCAGCAGCGCCGCGCGCACGGCGCGCAGGGCGTGGTCGGGCTGTGGCAAGGGTGCGCCCCAGAACGCCATCATCCCGTCGCCCAGGAACTTGTCGACGGTACCGTCGGTCTCGGCGACGCAGCTGGCCAGGAGCTCGAAATGCTGGTTCAGCAGCGTGGCCGCCGACGCGGCGTCGAGCTGCTCGGCCAGCCGGGAAAAGCCCACGATGTCGGTGAACAGCACCGTCACCTCGAGCTGGCGCGAGGCCACGGCGTCGGGCGACGGGTTGTCCATGAGCTGACGGACGAGGCGCCGCGGCACGTAGGTCTCGAACCAGCCGAGCCCGTTGCGCATCGCGTTGAAGGCCCGGGCGGCGTGATCCAGCTCGGCAATATGGCTGCGCGGCAGCGGGGTCATGTCGGCCAGGTCCAGCTTCTGGATCCGGCGCGCGGCATCGGCCAGATGCTCGACGGGTCGCGCCATCCGCCGGCCGAGCCAGAACGTGGCGGCGACCGCGACCACGAGGCAGCCCCCGCTCAGCAGCAAGGCCAGCCACAGGCGCCTAATCTCGGCGCCGGCGATGCTGGCTGGCAGGTAGGTTCCGACGATCCACGGCTGGCTGCCGAAGCCGGCGACCTCGCGGTAGAAGATCACCCAGCTCTGCCCGGCCGCCTCCACCTCCCGCACCACGCCGCGCATGGACGTGCCGAGGCTGATCGGCGCCGGCTCGCTCTCAACCCACATCGCCGCCAGGACCGGGTTGCCGGTCTCGGCCAACAGCGGCAGCGGGTGATCCGGCCCGACCACGCTGGTGTCCAGCCCGGGCACCGCCACCGCGAAATTGTGTCCCTGCAGCACGAAGACCGGCTGACCGACGGCGGTGGAGACCTGGTCGACATGGTGGACCATCGTATCGAGCGTCACCGCCTCGTAGACCATCCCCAGGAGATTGCCGTCGCGAAAGACCGGGAAGTGGGCGTTGATCACCGTCTGCCGCAGCTCTTCGCTCCAGACCGGGGCACCCCAGACGACGCCTTCGCTCCCTGCCGCCTGCTCCATGGCGGCGCGCACGCTCTCGACCTTGGCCCAGCTCTCCGGCGGCGTGGCCCCCTCGTCCCGCAGGTACCGGTAGGCCTTGAAGTCGCGCGCCACGAAAACGATGCCCGCGACCTGCGGCGAAGCCGCCAGGATGCCGCGCAGGGTGCGCTGCTGCCGGCCGAGACGTTCTGGATCCAGATCGCCGTCGGCGATCTCGGCCGCCACGGCCTTGAGCTGCTCCTCGACCGGCGTGAGCAGGGTCTCGACGCGCTGGTCCAACGTGTCGAGCAGCAGGTTGGTCCGGTCGGCGAGCAGCTGGCGGGTATTGGCGGTGCCGGCGTAGAAGGCCAGACCAAGCACGCCGCCCAGGGCCGCCACCATCATCAGGCCGAAAGCCATCGCCAGCGCCGCGGCCAGCGGCAGCCGGGCCCGGGTCAAACCCAACAGCACGCCCAGCCGGCGCAGCAGGGCCGCGGTGTCGTCGACCCCGCGATACGCCCAGATGCTGCGCCTGGGCCGTGCCACGTCAGACGTTGAACCGGAAATGCACGACGTCGCCGTCCTGGATGACGTAGGGGCGGCCCTCCAGGCGCATCCGGCCCTGCTCCTTGGCCGCCTGCTCGCCGCCCAGGCGGACGAAGTCGTCGTAGGCGATCACCTCTGCGCAGATGAAGCCGCGCTCGAAGTCGGTATGGATCACGCCGGCGGCCTGCGGGGCGGTGGCCCCCTGGTGCACGGTCCATGCCCGCGCCTCCTTTGGCCCGACGGTGAAGTAGGTCAGCAGACCCAGCAGCTCATGGCCCTCCCGGATGACCCGGTTCAGGCCCGGCTCGGCCAGACCGATGCTCTCCAGATACTCGGCCTTCTCGTCGTCGGCCAGGGCCGAGAGCTCGGCCTCGATCGCCGCACAGATGACGACATGACGCGCCCCTTGCGCCTTCGCCATGGCCGCCACCTTCTCGGTCAGCGCGTTGCCGGTGGCAGCCGCGGCTTCGTCGACGTTGCAGACATAAAGGACGGGCTTGGCCGTCAACAGGTTGAACTCGCGCAGCTGCTGCCGGTCCTCCTCTGACAGGTCCAGCGTGCGTACCTGCCGGCCCGCCTCCATGGAGGGCAGGATGCGCTCGAGAAGCTCCAGCCGCGCCTTGGCCTCCTTGTCCTGGCCGCGGGCACGCTTGACCAGCCCGTCCCTCTGCCGCTCAAGGCTCTCAAGATCGGCCAGCAGCAGCTCGGTCTCCACCAGCTCGGCATCGCGCAACGGATCGACACTGCCCTCGACATGGGTAATGTCGCCGTCCTCGAAGCAGCGCAGCACCTGCAGCACCGCATCGACCTCGCGGATCGCCCCCAGGAACTTGTTGCCCAGCCCCTCGCCCTTGGAGGCGCCGCGGACCAGCCCGGCAATGTCCTTGATCTCGAGCTGGGTCGGCACGGTCTTGGCCGACTTGCCGATCCGCACCAGCGTGTCCAGGCGCGGGTCCGGCACCGGCACCCGGCCGATATTGGGCTCGATCGTGCAGAACGGGTAGTTCGCGGCCGCAGCCGAGGTCGTGTTGGTGATGGCGTTGAACAGGGTCGACTTGCCAACATTGGGCAGGCCGACGATACCGCAGTTGAAGCCCATCGAGATTCCGTGACGCGCGCAGGGTTGGGTGAGTGGGGGTGGTTGTGGGGTCGCCGGCCGCCGGAAACAAGGGGCACGGCGACACGGGCGCCAGGTTGGCGCCGAATCCCGACGGCATCCGGGGCCGGCGGTGCAACCAAAGATGAGAAGGCTCGGACCCGATGATGACTGGCATGGTACTGACGGGACACGGCGGCCTCGACAAGTTGGAATGGCGCGAGGACCTGCCGATACCTGCGCCGGCGGCGGGCGAGGTCCTGATCCGCGTCGGCGCCTCGGCGGTCAACAACACCGACATCAACCTGCGCACCGGCTGGTACTCGAGAAGCGTGCGGGCCGACACCGCTTCGACGGCGGCTCGCGGCGAGGCGACGCTGACGGACGGCGGATGGTCCGGCGCGGCCTTGTCCTTTCCCATGATCCAGGGCGCCGACTGCTGCGGCAGCATCGTCGAGGTCGGGCGTTCCGTCGACCGGGCGCGGATCGGCCAACGTGTCCTCGTGCGCGCGCTGCAGCCCGTCCGCGCCGCGGACGGCGGCTGGACCACCCGTACGCCGGGCACGGACTATGACGGCGCTTTTGCCGAGTACCTGGTCGTCGCCGATGAAGATGCGCTTGAGGTCAGGTCCGATCTTTCGGATGTCGAACTCGCCTCGTTCCCCTGCTCCTACTCGACCGCCGAGGCCATGATCCAGCGCGTGGGGCTCGGCGCCGAGCGGGCGGTCGTGACAGGCGCGTCGGGGGGCGTTGGTTCGGCGGCGATCCAGCTCGCCAAGAGGCGGGGCGCGCACGTCACCGCGATCACCCGCGCCGACAAGGCCGATGGCCTCCGGGCGCTCGGCGCCGACGTCATCCTGGAGCGGGACGCGGAATTTCCCACCGCTGCCTTCGACGTCGTGATCGATTTGGCGGGCGGCCCGCGCTGGCCGGCGCTGATCGATGGGCTGCGCACGGGCGGGCGCTACGTCGTCTCCGGGGCGATCGCGGGACCCATTGTCGAGCTTGACCTGCGGACCCTCTATCTTCGCGATCTGTCCTTCTTCGGTAGCACGCACCAGCCGGAGAGCGTCTTCTGCGACCTGGTCGGCTACATTGAGGCCGGAGAGATCCGGCCGGTCATCGCCCAAACCTTCCCCTTGTGCGAGCTGAAGGCCGCACAGGAGGCGTTCCTGTCCAAGGAACATGTCGGCAAGATCGGGATCGAGGTGCTACCGGCGGCATGAAGCCTCCAGACCAGCTCAGGCGCGCAGCAGCGCGTTTAGGTCCAGCCGTTGTGTCACCATCGCGAGCTCGCCGTCCGATGTCCTCGGCCACTCGGCCTCCGGCCGGTCCCAGTAAAGCTCGACACCGTTCTCGTCGGGGTCGCGCAGGTAGAGCGCCTCGCTGACACCGTGGTCGCTGGCGCCGTCGAGCTCAACGCGGGCCTCGATCAGGCGGCGCAGCGCATCGGCCAGAGCCGCGCGGGTGGGATAGAGGATAGCTATGTGGAACAGGCCGGTGGTGCCGGGCGCCGGCGGGCGGCCGCCGCGGCTTTCCCAGGTGTTGAGGCCGATATGGTGGTGGTACCCACCAGCCGAGACGAATGCGGCCTGGCTTCCATAGCGTTGGGTCAGCTCGAAGCCGAGCACGCCGCAGTAGAACTCGAGCGCGCGGTCCTGGTCGCGCACGGGGATGCTGACCAGATCGTGCCGCTGGAAGTTTCCGGCCA
>JAPJRA010000061.1 GCA_030824835.1 Geminicoccaceae bacterium
TCGTGAAGTAGGTCTGCACGAAGCGCTCGTGGTCGCCGTAGAGCGACCGCATGATGCCGGGCCAGGCATCCTTGATGACCAGATTGCCCTCGACCGCCCCCTCGAGCAGGTTGCCGTCATTGTCGACCAGCGCCGGCTGGACGCCGAAGAACGGCTTGGTGGCGGACCCGGGCTTGAGGTCGGTGGCGCCCGGCAGCGGGGTGATCAGGATGCCGCCGGTCTCGGTCTGCCACCAGGTGTCGACGATCGGGCAGCGGTCCTCGCCGACGACGTGGTGGTACCACTTCCACACCTCGGGATTGATCGGCTCACCGACCGAGCCCAGCAGCCGTAGCGACTTGCGCGAGCTCTTCTTCACGGGCTCGTCGCCGGCCGCCATGAGCGAGCGGATGGCGGTCGGCGCGGTGTAGAAGATGTTGACCTTGTGCTTGTCGACGACGTCCCAGAACCGGGAGATCGAGGGATAGGTCGGGATGCCCTCGAACATCAGCGTCGTGGCGCCGTTGGCGAGGGGGCCGTAGAGAATGTAGCTGTGCCCGGTGACCCAGCCGACATCGGCCGTGCACCAATAAATATCGCCCTCGCGATAGTCGAACACATACTCGTGAGTGAGCGAGGCATAGACGAGATAGCCGCCCGAGGTGTGCAAGGCGCCCTTGGGCTTGCCGGTCGAGCCCGAGGTGTAGAGGAGGAACAAGGGATCCTCGGCGTTCATCGGCTCGGGCGCGCAGTCGGCGCTGGCCTTGGCCATCAGCTCGCCGGCGTCGAAATCGCGGCCGTCCTGCATCGGCACCGACATGCCGGTGTGGCGGAACATCAGGGTCTTGACGTCGGGCGGGCACTTTTCCAGCGCCTTGTCGGCGTTCGCCTTGAGCGGCACGGCGCGGCCGCCGCGCAGACCGCCGTCCGAGGTGATCACCAGCTTGGATTCGGCGCCGTTGATCCGATCGGCCAGGCTGTCCGGCGAGAAGCCACCGAACACCACCGAATGCGGTGCGCCGATGCGGGCACAAGCGAGCATGGCGTAGGCGGCCTCGGGGATCATCGGCAGGTAGATCGTGACCCGATCACCCTTCTTGACGCCCATGCCCTTCAGCACGTTGGCAAGCTTACACACCTTCTCGTGCAGCTCACGGTAAGTGATCTTCTTGTCGACGTCGGGGTCGTCACCCTCGAACAGAATAGCCGTCTGGTCACCGCGCTTGGCAAGATGGCGATCGATACAATTGTAGCAGACGTTCAGCTCGCCGTCCTCGTACCAGCGAATGCTGACATCACCCTCGAACGAAGTGTTCTTGATCAGGGTCGGCTTCTTGATCCAGTCGAGGCGCTCGGCCATCTCGGCCCAAAATTTCTGCGGCTCGTTGACCGACCGCTCGTACATCTCGACATACTTGGCGTTGTCGCAATGGCTGTCCTTGGCCCATTGCGGGTCGACAGGAAACACTTCAGACATCAGCCCCCTCCATCGCTATAGCCCTGGATCGAAGGCTCTTGCCGACCTCCGCCATGCGGAAAGCTTACTCTCACGCGGCGGCGGCCGCCTACAACGAGGTGGGGACCTTTTGCCGCAACGATCCGCGGGCGCCTGTCGCCGCACCCACACCCTGTCCTGCGCTTGTCCACAACCTTGCACACAGTGCGTGCGTTATCCCGATCTTTTCAACAGTTTGTGGGTAAGTCGCCGGGAGAAGCGCGGCGGCGACGACCGCGAGGCTGCACGTCGTGCCGCTTCGGTTTGCCTTCCTGTTCTTTGCTGCAGCCGCACACCGCCAAATCGGGTGCCCTGTACTCGCGCCCATGACGGGCTATTCATCTTCGAGGAAGGCGGTGACAGCGGGCGTGATTTGCTGGACGATGACGTTCACTCCCTGTGCGTTGGGGTGGATTCCGTCTGCCTGCATCAGCGCCGACTGCATTACCGCACCATCGAGAAAGAACGGATAGAAATGAATCTGGTGACGACGGGCAAGGTCGATGTAAACCTGCTTGAAAGCTTCACCATAGTCGCGCCCGAGATTGGGCGGTGCGAGCATGCCGGCCAGCATGACTTGCACGCCACGGTCACGGGCCATGGTGATGATCTGGTCAAGATTGCTGCGCAGCTGATCCACCGGTAGGCCGCGCAATGCGTCATTCCCGCCGAGCTCGACCAGCAGGTGCGTCGGCTGGTCGCCCAGCACCCAGTTCAGCCGTGCGGCACCCCCGGCCGAGGTGTCGCCGGAGACCCCGGCATTGATCACCGTGCAGTCGACCCCGTCCTGCCGCAGCGCCGCCTCCAGGCGGACCGGGAACGCATCGGGCTCGGCGACGCCGTAGCCCGCCGCCAGCGAATCGCCGAGCACGGCCAGCTTGCAGGCCCAGGCCGGCGAGCCGCCGAGCCAAGCCACGAATATCGCCGCGAGCATGGCCCAAGCCTTGCTGCTCCCGCCCCGCCGGTCCATCTCCGCAAGGTTGCCTTTTTCCATGCCTGGCGTGTGCGGGGAGTCGGCCTGTTGTCGATGATCGAGCTTGCGGACGTGCATTTGACCCTTCCGAGCGCCGCCGGGCCGGTGGCGATATTGCGGGGCGTCGATCTCGACGTCGATGCCGGCGACAGTGTGAGCGTGGTGGGCCCGTCCGGTTCCGGCAAGTCCAGCCTGATGTCGATCGTGGGCGGGATCGAGCGGCCGAGCGGTGGTCGCGTCGTGGTCGACGGGGTCGACCTCGCGACGCTGGACGAGGACGGCCTTGCTCTGTTCCGCCGCGACCGGGTCGGGATCCTGTTCCAATCGTTCCACCTGATCGGGACCATGACCGCCCTCGAGAACGTGGCCCTGCCGCTGGAGCTGGCGGGTGACGCTACCGCCTTCGCCGGTGCCGCGGCCCTGCTGCGCGAGGTCGGGCTGGAGCATCGTCTGACCCATTATCCAGGCCAGCTCTCGGGCGGCGAGCAGCAGCGCGTGGCGCTGGCGCGCGCCCTGGTCAACGAGCCGCGCCTGCTGCTGGCCGACGAGCCCACCGGCAATCTCGACGCCGATACCGGCCGGGCGGTCATCGACCTGCTCTTCGCCGCCTGCGCCACGCGATCCACGACGCTGCTCCTGATCACGCATGATCCGGCGCTGGCCGCCCGCTGCGGCCGCCGGCTGAACATGGATCGCGGTCGCCTGGCCGAGCCGGCCACGCAGCGCGTCAGGGCGCCGGCGCTGTCATGAGCGGTGCCACCTGGCTGCTGGCCCTGCGCCTGGGCTTGCGCGACCTGCGCGGTGCCGGCCGCAGCTTTGCCGTCCTGCTGGCGGCGCTGACCCTCGGGGTCGCGATCATCGCTGCGGTGGGCATTTTGAACCAGGGCGTGCAGACGGCCCTCAAGCGGGACGCCCGGGTGCTGCTGGGCGGCGATGTCGAGCTCGAGCAGGCCAATGCGCCAATTCCGGAGGCAGAGCTGGCGCGGCTGCTGCCGCCCGGCACCCGGGTCAGCCAGTTGGTCGGCACCAACTCGCTGGTCACGGCCGGCGAGCGCAGCCTCAGCGTCAGCATCAAGGCGGTGGACGATCTCTATCCACTGGCCGGCGCCGTGGCCCTCGATCCGCCGCTGCCGCTGGCCACGGCGCTCGCCGGCAATGGCGTGGCAGTGGAGAGCTCGCTGCTGGCCCGGCTCGGCGTCGCGGTCGGCGACAGCGTGCGGCTCGGCGACACGATCGTCCGGATCACGGCCGTCGTGGTGCGGGAGCCCGACCGCATCGCCGGCCTGTTCGGCTTCGGCATCGGCCCCCGTCTGCTGATGAGCCGGCAGACGCTGGAGGCAGCCCAGATTCTCCTGCCCGGGGCCCTGGCCCGCTACGAGTACCGCCTGGCGCTGCCAGCGGATCTCGACGCGGCGTCATTCGTTGCCGACCTGCAGCGGGCGTCTCCCGATGCCGGCTGGCGGGCCACCAGCCCGCGCGACGTCCAGCCCAGGATCACCCGCGTCACCGACCGGCTCGCCACCTTCCTCACGCTGGCCGGCCTCACGGCCCTGCTGACCGGCGGGCTCGGGATCGCGCTCACCATCGAGACCCATCTCGCCCGCCGCACCGGCACCATCGCGACGTTGAAGTGCCTCGGCGCCAGCGGCGCGCAGGTGTTCCGGATCTATCTGGGCCAGGTGCTGCTGCTGGCCGCGGTAGGCGTGGCGCTGGGCCTCGGCCTCGGGCTGCTGCTGCCGCTGGCCGTCCGCTTCGTGCCCGACGGCGCCCTGCCGATCACGCCGGATCTCGGCATCTATGCGCTGCCGCTGCTGCGAGCCGCCCTGGCCGGCCTGCTCACCACCTTCGTGTTCGCATTGTGGCCGCTGGCGATCGCCCGCGAGGTGTCGCCGGCCAGCCTGTTCCGCTCTCTCGTGGCACCCTCCCGCCGCTGGCCGCGGCGCCGCTACCTTTTGATGCTGGCGGCGGCGGTGGCGGCCCTCGTGGCGCTGGCCATCGCCGGGGTGCCGCAGCCGACGATGGGGGCTTGGTTCGTGCTCACCGTGGTGGTGGCCGTAGCGCTGCTCTGGGGGCTGACCCGGCTGGTGGTCCTGACGGCCCGCCGTTCTGCCGGGCGCGGCGGCTTCGCGCTGCGCCTGGCCCTGGCCAACCTGCACCGGCCGGGCTCCTCGGCGCCGCGCGTGATCATGGCGCTGGGCGCCGGGGTCACGGTGCTGGTGGCGATCGCCGTGCTGGCGACGAACCTGCGCAACGAGGTCGCCCTGCGCCTGCCGAGCCGGGCGCCGGCCATCTACCTGATCGACGTGCAGCCGCAGCAGCGCGAGGTGCTGGAGGCCACGCTGGCCGAGATTCCCGGTGCCCGGCTGGAGCAGCTGCTCCCCAGCCTGCGGGCGCGGGTGGTGCGAATCGCGGGCCGCCCGGTGGCGGAGGTGCAGGTGGCGCCCAACGTCGCCTGGACGGTCAGCCGTGATCGCGGCTTCACCTATGCGGCGACCCTGCCGGAGGGCAGCGAGCTGGTCGAAGGCGACTGGTGGCCCGCCGACTATCAGGGCCCGCCGCTGGTCTCGATCGACGAGGAGATCGCCCAGGGCTACGGGGTCGGCGTCGGCGACACGCTGTCCTTCAACGTGCTCGGCCGCGGCATCGAGGCCAAGATCGCCAATATCCGACGCGAGGTCGACTGGAGTGGCGGCCGGCTCGACTTCCTGTTCGTGGTCGATCCGGCGGCCCTGGCCGGTGCCCCGCACACCTACGTGGCCTCGGCCGACGTCCCGGCCGCTTCGGAGGCGCACCTGCTCGACCTGCTGGCGACCCGCCTGCCCAACGTCACCCCGATCGCGATCCGCGAGGTCGTGGCCCGGGCGACCGAGGTCCTGGGCCGGGTCGAGCTCGCGGTCGACATCGTGGCCGGCCTCACCCTGGGCGGCGGCATCCTGGCCCTGGCCGGCGGCATCCTCGCCGCCCGCGAGCGCCAGCGCTACGAGACCGTGGTGCTGAAGGTGCTGGGGGCTCGCCGCCGGGTGCTGATGCGGGCGTTCCTGGTCGAGTATCTGGTGATCGGGATCGCGGTCGCGGTGGTGGGCGGCGCGCTGGGCTCGCTCGCGGCCTGGCTGGTCGTGATCCAGGTCATGGGCCTGCCCTGGTCGCCGGCGCCGCTGGCGCTGGCCGGTGTGCTGGGCGGCGCCATGACGGCGGTCCTGGCAGTGGGGGCCGGCAGCCTGTGGCGTCTGATCGGCCTTCCGGCGGCGCCGGTGCTGCGCGGCACCTGATACGCACGCCCGGTCACGAGCGCTCGATGGGGCCTCCCCACGGGCCGGTTTCTGCTACGACGTCGGCGCCCGTCACGGTGGGGACCGTACATGTTCGAGACCAGTTCGATCAGCTTCGCCACGGCGTTCGCCGCCGGCGTGATCTCGTTCCTGTCGCCATGCGTGCTGCCGCTGGTCCCGGGCTACCTGTCCTACGTCGCCGGCACCTCGCTGGAGAGCCTACGCGACCGGCAGGCCTCGCGGCTGCAGGCTCTGGGCTATGCCTTGTGCTTCGTGCTCGGCTTCTCGGCCGTGTTCATCGCCTTCGGTGCCAGCGCCACTGCGCTCGGCGGTCTGCTGCTGAGCTGGCGCTACGAGCTTGGCATCCTGGCCGGCGTGATCGTGCTGCTGTTCGGGCTGCACATGGCGGGGCTGCTGCCGATCCACCTGCTCGAGCGTGAGGCCCGCTTCCAGGGGGAGATCAAGGGAGGCCGTGTGGTCGGCGCCTTCCTCTTGGGCCTGGCCTTCGCCTTCGGCTGGACGCCCTGCATCGGGCCGGTGCTGGGCGTGATCCTGACCATGAGCGCCTCGTCCGCCGATCTCGCCACGGGCACCACGCTCCTGGCCGTCTATTCCTTGGGCCTTGGGCTGCCATTCCTGCTGGCGGCGCTGTTCACCGACGTGCTGCTCGAGCGGCTGCGGCAGCTCGGGCGGACCGGCCGCCGGCTGCAGCGCGTGGCGGGACTGCTGCTGGCCGTGGTCGGCGTGCTGATGATCTCCGGCCAGCTCGAGGCGCTATCCTACTGGCTGCTGGAGAACTTCCCGGTCCTGGGGCGGATCGGCTGAGCCCGCCGGTTTCCGCTTGAACCACTTCGGGATGGGGCCATATCATCGAGCACTGAAATCTCACGTCAGACACGAAGGGTGTTGACGATGGCGTTCCAAACGGGTCCTCGCTTCGCGCAGGCCGGCGTTGCCGTACAGGCGACGGACGAGGGTCTGCGTAGCTACATGCTGACGGTCTACAACTACATGGGCCTCGGCCTGGCCATCACCGGCCTGGTCGCGTTCATCGTAGCCTCGACCCCAGCCCTCTACATGCCGGTCTTCGGCTCGCCGCTCAAGTGGGTGGTGATGCTGGCGCCGCTGGGCTTCGTGTTCTTCCTGGGTGCCCGCATCCAGTCGATGAGCGCGAGCGCTGCGCAGATCACCTTCTGGGCCTTCGCTGCCGTCATGGGCATCTCGATGGCGTCGATCTTCCTGGTCTATACCGGGGAGAGCATCGCGCGGGTGTTCTTCATCACCGCGGCCACGTTCGGCGCCGTGAGCCTCTATGGCTACACGACCAAGCGTGATCTCTCCGGGATGGGCTCGTTCCTGTTCATGGGCCTGATCGGAATCGTGATCGCGAGCTTGGTCAACATCTTCCTCGCAAGCTCGGCGCTGCAGTTCGCGATCAGCGTCATCGGCGTGCTGGTCTTCACCGGCCTCACCGCCTGGGACACGCAGCGGCTGAAGGAAGAGTATCTGAGCGGCTATGCGCGCGCCGGGGCCGAGATGGTCGCCAAGGGTGCAATCATGGGTGCCCTCAGCCTGTACCTAAACTTCATCAACATGTTCATGATGCTGCTGCAGCTGTTCGGCAACCAGCGCAACTGACACGGCCAGCGGCCCTATTGGGTCGTGAACGGGAGCAGCGGCCCGCCTCGCGAGGGGCGGGCCGCTGCCATGTCCGAGGGGGATTGCTCTGTCCTTCAAGCGTTGCGGCCTGGTCGGTCTGGCCGTGCTTGCGCTCGGCTGGGCCGATTTCGTGCCGGTAGCGGCTGCCATGGACGAGGTGCGGGCCGTGCCGATGGCGGACCGGGTCCACGTACCATTGCCGCGCCGGGTGGGTGATCTGGATCTGGTCGGCGCCTACGTGCTGCATGGCACCAGCGGCGCGTTTGGTGGCATCTCGGGCGCCCGCGTTGCGGATGGCCGACTCCTGCTGCTCAGCGATCGCAGCCGGCTGTTCGAGCTCGAGTGGCCGGCGCATGCGCCGAGGGCGCCGTTCGCGATGCCTGTCCTGGACGAACGGCAGCTCCTGGACGGCCGGCGCCGGGCGCTGGATGCCGAGGCGCTGGAGCTGGGCGCGGACGGCCACGTGCTGGTCGGCGACGAGAGTAGGGGCCGGGTATTCGACTATCCGCCCGGCGCCTCCAGGCCGGCCGGCCCCCCGCTGTCGCTGCCGGGAGCGTTCGCCGAGCAGCGGCCGACCAACGAGGGTCTGGAGACCCTGGCTCGGTTGCCGGACGGGGGCTTGCTGGCCATCTCGGAGGGCGCGTGGGCCGGCCCCGACCTGCACGCGGCCGTCCGACTGACCGACAACGACCCGGTGGCCTTTAGCTACCGCTCCGCACCGGGCTACCGGCCCACCGATGCCGGCGTCGCCGGCGACCGGTTGTTCGTGCTGGAGCGTCGCCTGTCGCTGCTCGGCGGCTGGCAGGTGCGGATCGTCACCTTGCCGCTGTCGGCGCTGCCCGATACATCCGGCGGCATCGTCGACGGCGAGAAGCTGGCCACGATCGGCGGGTCGGTCCTGGGCGAGAACTACGAGGCCCTGGCTGTGCGGCACGTCGCCGACAGCTACGTGCTGCTCATCCTGTCGGACGACAATTTCAACGGCATCCAGCAGACCCAGATGCTGGAGCTGCGCTGGAGTCCCTGAGACGCACCCTTGCCGATCAACCGCGAAGACCGATCTACTGGGGGTCGGCACGCTGGGCCGACCTTGGACAAAGGAGGCGTGCGATGCATCGCCTGCTGGTAGGATCGATCGCGCTGGTGCTGCTGTTGCTGGCCGGGGGCATGCAGCCAGTGACGCGGATGATGGCCCCAAGGCGCGGATCGACCCCAACTTCGCGCCACTGCCGGGCATCGCGCCCGGTGCGATCACGCCGTTCCCGCCACCGGTGCCGACCAATCCGGCCGTGCAGCAGCGTCCGGTTCGACCGCAGCCCCAGGTCTTCTGTGATGCGTACGGCCGCTGCTGGCAGGAGGTGCCGGGCTATCGGAGTGGAGGCTATTTCGGTCGGCGTCCGCACAACTCACGGGGTAACGATCGGCCCGACCGCGACCCATACTCCTTCGACGAGCCGCACTCGGCGGTCGCCTGCGAGGTGGCGATCGCCGCTTGTGGCAAGCTGGGCTGACGCAGGTCGCCAGCCGCCGCGTCGGTCAGCTCGCGGTCTTGGCCTTGGCCTCGACGATGCGCTGCTTCAGCCGCGCCAGGTCGCTGGGCAGCGAGGTGGCAGCCGTCAGCAGCAGGAAGCCGTCGAGGCCGCCGCGCTTCTCGACCGTCCGCAGCGTGCTGGCGGCGATCCGCAGCCGGACGGTCTCGCCCAGGGTCTCGCTGAATAGGCGCCGGCTCTGCAGGTTCGGCAGGAAGCGGCGGCGCGTCTTGTTGTTGGCATGGCTCACATTATTGCCGGTGAGCACACCCTTGCGCGTCAGAGTGCAGCGTCGCGCCATCGGAAAATCCTCGAATCTGGCAAAAGCTCAGCGCCGCGGGCCTGAACCCGCGCCAACGAGCGGGCTTGTTAGAGCCCCGACGCCCCAGCGTCAAGCGAGGACCAGCCGCGGGATGAGCCGAGACCGGCGATTGGGCATCTTTCACGTTGCGTGGCCTCGACGCCGGCCGTACAAGGCTATCCTTACCCTTGGACCTACAGGGAGGTCCTATGCCTGAAGCTCCGAACACAGGAGCGTTCCCGGGCTTTGCTGCGGACAGCGTCGCCCAGGCGCAGCGCCGCTATCTGGAAGCTTGGGCCGGCGCCGGCCAGATCATGAGCGACGCCGCGCAGACGCTGCTGCAGCGCCACGCCGAGATGACTAACGCCACCTTGCGCAGGCTCTGGGCCGGGCAGACGGCGCTGGTCGATGGCAGCGCCGCTCCCGCTGCCTTGCGACCGGAGCAGCAGCTCGAGGGCCTGTCCGACCTCTATGAGATCGTGTTCGCGCATTGCCAGGAGCTGGCCGCCATCATCCTCAAGGCGCAGACCGAGAGCCTGGAGGTGTTGGCCCATTGCGCTGATGCCACGGCCGAGGACGCCAGGCGAGCCGCGGCGTAGGATGCCCGTCGAGCTGCCGCCAACCCGTCAGTGCAGCTGCCAGATCCCGGCGGCGTGCTGGTGGGCCACTGGCCCGATCAGGCGTTTGCGGGCGACCGACACGCTGTGCAGCTTGCCCTCGATGTTCCTGGCCCAGAAATCGAGAAACTTGCGCAACTCGGGAAAGTGAGGGGCCAGATCGTAGTGCTGCCACAGGAAGGTCTGCAGCAGGGTCGGATGATCCGGCAGATGATAGGTGATCTCGGCGGTTGCCAGGCGATAGCCGCGGAGCTGTAGCTCCAGCGGTGGTCGGTCGTTCGTGGTCATCGAGCGATCTCCGCAGGCTGAATGTGATCATTCTGCCGTCAAGATCCTTGACGTCAAGTGGTCGGCGTGCGCATTGTCCTTAGTTTTCAAGGTGTTAGCAGCAGTCCCGAGTGAGTGCTAACAAAATCGGCGGCCTCCTCTTGAAGCCCCCCGGATGCTCTCCTACGTACGGCGCGACGTTGGCACTCGACGTCGAAGAGTGCCAACAGGATTTGCGTCATGAAATTCGGAGGCTCTGCCACATGAAGTTCCGGCCGCTGCACGATCGTGTCGTCGTCAAGCGCATCGACGAGGAGCAGAAGACCAAGGGCGGGATCATCATCCCCGATACGGCCAAAGAGAAGCCCATGCAGGGTGAGGTTCTGGCCGTCGGCCCGGGTGCTCGCAACGACAAGGGCGACCTGATTCCGCTGGGTGTGGAGGTTGGTGACCGCGTGCTGTTCGGCAAGTGGTCCGGCACCGAGGTCAAGCTCGACGGCGACGAGCTGCTGATCATGAAGGAAAGCGACATCATGGGCGTGCTCGAGGCGAGCGCTGCCCAGGCCAAGGCCGCCTGATCCTTCTACGCGCCCAGAAATTATTCGGGAGACTGCAGCGATGGCTGCCAAGGAAGTCAAGTTTTCGACCGACGCCCGCACGCGGATGCTCAAGGGCGTCACGATCCTGGCCGACGCGGTCAAGGTGACCCTCGGCCCGAAGGGCCGTAACGTCGTTCTCGACAAGAGCTTCGGCGCGCCGCGCATCACCAAGGAC
>JAPJRA010000062.1:0-9966 GCA_030824835.1 Geminicoccaceae bacterium
TGCCGTCATGCACCATCGTCGCGCCCAGCCCGTCCCCGAAATAGAGGTAGTAGAACTCGCGGAAGGCACGACCTGTCCCGTAGAGCCGCTCGCCGAGCGCTGCGGCAGCCAGGTCGACGCCGACGAAGGCAGGCAGGCCGGTCGTCGCCTCCAGCCGCTCCGCGATACGGACACCGTGCCAGCCCTGAAGTGTGGTCGAGCCGACGAAACTCATCGATTCGACGCCGATCGGGCCGGGCATGGCCATGCCGATGCCCAGCATGCGGCCGTCGGGGCGGCAAGACCGGATGTCGCGGACGAGTTCGCCGCAAAGCGCAATCGCAGCGTCCGGATCGGAAGGCGCGACGGCGCGGCCGCGACGGGCGGTGATATTGCCACCCAGATCGATCAGGGCCGCCTCGATGCAGATCGGGGTGACATGAAGGCCGATGGCAAAGCCACCGCCCGGGCGGAGCGTGAGCGTCGTCGGTGGATGGCCCCGACCCCTGCGTGCCTCGCGTACCCCGTGCACGAAGCCCTGCAATTCGAGCTCACGGGTGATGGTCGTCACGGTCTGGACGGTCAGGCCGACCCGCTGGGCGATCTCGCTGCGGGAGATCGGCGCCGCCAGGCGGATCGTCTCGAGGACGATACGCCGGTTGTACGGCCGACCAAATTCCTGATTGGTACCGCGCAGATCCAGGTTCGGTTCCCCGCCCATTGGCCTGAACAACGACGCTAGCTCTGTCGTAGTTCAAGTCAAATGATTTTCAAAAATAACTTGGGCGTGGGAGCGCCTCGCCTGCCGGTTCGGGCTGACCGGGCCGGAGTCGGTGCCGGTACGCCCGTAAGCATCCAGCCCAGGACGCCGGGAGAAGTTCGATCGTTGCGTCCGGTGCTCCGGTGGACAAACCTTCGAGACAGTGAATGACGGGTCGATGATGAGGGGATGGGCGGCCACGATGGCAGACATAGCAACGTACGAGCGGGTAGTGGCCCGGGCACGCAAGAGGCTTAACGACGTGATAGTGGACAGGGCCGATCCGCCGACACTCCACCTGCACCGCCGCCGGCTGCTATTGGCTGAGCGGCGGCTCGAGGCGGCCAAGGCGGCGGTGCTGCCCGCAAGCGGACGAGCGGACGACAGGGAGCCGCCATGACAGACCGCGTCAGGATGAACGGGGCGTCGGTGTTTAGCCTCTAACCTGGCCGAATGCCTCAACGGCTGCGGCTCGAGCGACGTCCGACACCGAGTCGAGGTGTGACTCGCCTCGACGCCTCAGCAGAGGGCATGCCGCTCGGGAGGGCAAGCCAAACTCGGGTCGGGAACCGCAGGGTCGATATGACGTTTGCGCGCGGGTCGGAGGACGCATGCAACGTCGCCGACGTGCTATCTTGCCCTTTCTGGATAACGCTGCCGCACGAGGAGATCTTGAATATGGAACCCATGAAGCCGATGGCGCCCATGGAACCGATGAAGCCGATGGCGGGAGCCGAGAGATGGTGGCCTGAGAGTTTTGGTCAGCCCTCGACAAGCGGATCGCAGAATAACCTACGCTACGCGTTCTTTCCCGAGAAGCGGCGTCTATTGATCGAGCGGGATGGCAAGTTGACCACGTACGACAGCGGCGACCACCAGATCAGTGGCGTGTCGCAACAGGCCAGCTCCGACCAGTCAGTGTCGTTTACCAGCCAACGCGGATCCGTGAAACTAGACGATCTAGAAAAGATACCCTGATACTCGGTGTAGCCTACGTTTGGTGAACAGCCATACGCAGGAAATCGGCGTCGCAGCCTGAATGCTACGTGAAGGTGCGGTGCCGATCACACCACCTGCATGCCTGCCTTACTCCGGCGGCCTGCTGCGATCCTCTTGGGAAAATGGTGGGCGCAGTAGGGCTCGAACCTACGACCCGCTGATTAAGAGTCAGCTGCTCTACCAACTGAGCTATGCGCCCCCAAGGAGTGGCGTGCGTTTAAGCGGGATCGGGCCGGTCGTCAACCCTTGCCAGAGCCGATTGGGCGTTCTATCCATGCTGCCAGTGCGGGTGTAGTTCAGAGGTAGAACGACAGCTTCCCAAGCTGTATGTCGTGGGTTCGATTCCCATCACCCGCTCCACGCTTCCATTTCCACCAAGCTGCACGCCGAGCACGAATGCCCGCCGGTTGGAAATGACGTGGCTCACAAATGTACCATTCAATCCGGCAGGACGCTGCGCTAGCGTGACAGCAATCGGCGCGAGCGCTCGACTACGGACGTCCGTCGCCAAACCGTCACAATCTCGACGCAACCTCGCAGACGACGAGGTGCTGGCCCGGCCCTGGAGAGAACTCTCATGCGAAAGATCTGGCTTGCGGTCGCCGCGGCGGCGCTGCTGACCACCGTTGCCGCACAGGCGCAGGAGAAGGTGGTCAAGGTCTATAACTGGTCGGACTATATCGACCCCGAGGTCCTCACCGAATTCACCGCCAAGACCGGCATCAAAGTCATCTACGACGTCTACGACAGCAACGATGTCCTGGAGACGAAGCTGCTGGCCGGCAACACCGGCTACGACCTCGTCGTGCCGACCGCCTATTTCCTGGCCCGGCAGATCCAGGCCGGCATTTTCCAGCCGCTCGACAAGTCCAAGCTGCCGAACTGGAGCGGGCTCGATCCGAAGCTGATGGCACAGGCCGCCCAGTTCGATCCTGGCAATGAGCACGCCATGATTTACATGTGGGGCACCACGGGCCTCGCCTACAATGTCGACAAGATCAAGGAACGCATGCCGGACGCGCCGCTCGATTCCTGGCGTATGCTGTTCGATCCCGAAATTGCCTCAAAGTTCGCCGACTGCGGTATCATGGTGCTCGATTCCGGCGACGACGTGCTGCCCAGCGCGCTGCAGTATCTGGGCGAGGACCCCAACAGCAAGGACCCCAAGGTTCTGGAAAAGGGTGCCGCCGTACTCGAGAAAGTCCGGCCATACATCCGCAAGTTTCACAGCTCCGAGAACATCAACGCCCTGGCCAATGGCGACATCTGCATGTCGCTGATGTTCTCGGGCGATGCCGGCATCGCGCAGACCAGGGCCGAGGAAGCCAATAACGGCATCAACCTCACCTACGTCATCCCGAAGGAAGGCGCGCAGCTCTGGTTCGACATGATGGCGATGCCCGTCGACGCGCCCGACCCCGAGAATGCCTACGCCTTCATGAACTTCATCCTGCAGCCGGAGATGATGGCCAAGACCTCCAACTTCGTCACCTACCCCAACGCCGTACCGGCATCCCTGCCGTTGATCAGCGACGACGTGAAGGGCGATCCCAGCCTGTTCCCGCCCGAGGAGCTGCGGGCCAAGCTGTTCGTGGTGACGCCGTACGAGCAGAAGGTGCAGCGGGTCGTCACCCGCCTGTGGACCAAGATCGTCACGGGCAGCTAGCGACGCTGGATCGCGGCGGCGTCGGTGGAGCCGCATCGCCGAGCAACGGTGAATGGCGCCGCTTTTGCTTGGCGGCACATGACACAACACGAAGAGGTCCTCCGTGCACAAGCTAGCCCTCGCCGCCATCACGGCCCTGCTCGTCTTCGGCTTGGGTGAGGCCCAGGCCCAGGACAAGGTCGTCAAGATCTACAACTGGTCCGACTACATTGATCCGCAGGTGCTGGATGACTTTACGGCCAAGACCGGGATCAGCGTCGTCTACGACCTTTTCGACAGCAACGAGGTGCTGGAGACGAAGCTGCTCGCCGGCAGCACGGGCTATGACCTGGTCGTGCCCACGGGCTTCTTCATCGGCCGGCAGATCGAGGCCGGGATCTTCCAGCCGCTTGATCGGAGCAAGATCCCGAACTGGCGGAACCTCGATCCCGATCTGATGAGCAAGGCTGCCAAGTACGACCCCGGCAACCAGCATGCGCTGATCTATCTCTGGGGCACTACCGGGCTCGCCTATAATGTGGGCAAGGTGAAGGAACGGCTGCCCAACGCGCCCACCGATTCCTGGGCGCTGCTGTTCGACCCCGAGAATGCCAAGCATCTTGCCGACTGTGGGATCATGGCGCTGGACGCGCCGGTCGAGGTCATGGCCTCGGCCTTGCGCTACCTGGGCGAGGACCCGGACAGCAAGGATCCGACGGTGCTGGCGAAGGGAGCGGCGCTGCTGGACAAGGTCCGCCCCTACATTCGCAAGTTCCACAGCTCCGAATATATCAACGCGCTGGCCAACGGCGACATCTGCCTGGCGCTCGGCTGGTCCGGTGACGCCGGCATCGCCAAGAGCCGCGCCGAGGAGGCGAACAACGGTGTGGACATCGCCTACACCGTCCCAAAGGAAGGTGCCCTGCTCTGGTTCGACCTGCTGGCGATGCCCGCCGATGCGCCCAACCCGGACAATGCCTACGCCTTTCTCGACTATCTGCTCCAGCCCGAGGTGATGGCGAAGATCTCCAACTTCGTTACGTACCCGAACGCGGTTCCGGCCTCCTCCGCCTTTATCGACGAGGCAGTGAAGGGCAATCCCAGCCTGTTTCCCACGCCCGAGGTTCGGGCCAACCTGTTCACCGTCACCCCCTTCGACCAAAAGGCGCAACGCAACCTGACGCGGCTGTGGACCACACTGCTGACCGGTGGCTGACAAGGACCCGGCGCGGGAGCAATGAGCATGCAGAGCGAGCAGAGCACGGCCACCCCTCCAACGCCGCCCCGACCGCGCGCCGACCAGCGCAGCCGCGTCGAGCCGTGGCAGGATCCGAACGCCAAGCCGTTCATCCAGATCCAGAACGTCACCAAGCAGTTCGGTGACGTCTACGCGATCGACAATGTCAGCCTGGACATCTACCAGCGCGAGTTCTTCGCGCTGCTTGGTCCGTCAGGATGCGGCAAGACCACCCTTCTGCGCATGCTGGCTGGGTTCGAACGGCCGACCGCGGGCCGGATCCTGATCGACGGCCAGGACATGGCGGCCGTGCCGCCGTGGAAGCGCCCGGCCAACATGATGTTTCAGTCTTACGCGCTGTTCCCCCATATGTCGGTCGAGGACAATATCGCCTTCGGCCTCAAGCAGGATCGCGTGCCCAAAAGCGAGATCCGCGACCGCGTGGCCGAGGCAGTGCGGCTGGTGCAGCTGGGCGGCCGCGAGAAACGGCGCCCGGACCAGCTTTCGGGTGGCCAGCGGCAGCGCGTGGCCCTCGCGCGGGCGATCATCAAACGCCCGAAGGTGCTCCTCCTGGACGAGCCCCTTGGGGCGCTCGACAAGAAGCTGCGCGAGCGCACCCAGTTCGAGCTCGTCAACATCCAGGAAAGCCTCGGCCTCACCTTCGTGATCGTGACCCACGATCAGGAGGAGGCCATGACCGTCTCGACGCGGATGGCGGTCATGAACGAGGGCCGGGTGGCCCAGCTGGGCACTGCCGGCGAAATGTACGAATACCCCAACAGCCGGTTCATCGCCGACTTCCTGGGCGACGTGAACGTGCTCGAGGCGCGGGTCGTCGAGGCCGGCCGCGATCTGGTCCGGGTCCACTCGACCGAGGCCGGCTGCGATATCCTGGCCGACCGTGGCGAGGGCCTACAGCCCGGCCAGACGGTCTGGGCGGCGATCCGGCCGGAGAAGTTCACCATCTCCAAGGATGAGCCTGTCGAGCCCGGCGCCAATTGCATGGCCGGCGAGATCTGGGACATCGGCTATCTGGGCGACGTCTCGATCTACCATGTCCGCCTCGATGGCGGGGCCGTGGTCCGCTGCACCCAGGCCAACCGAATGCGGCTGCTCCAGCGACCGCTGACCTGGGGCGACCGCGTCTGGCTGAATTGGGCGCCGGACGCCAGCGTGATCCTCAAGTCATGAGCGCCGCCGCTCCGACCGAGGATCGCGTACCCACACGCCGTGGTCCATCTTACGGCCGGGCCGCGCTGATCGGCCTGCCGTTCCTGTGGCTGCTGCTGTTCTTCTTCGTGCCGTTCGTCATCGTGCTCAAGCTCTCCTTCTCGGAAGGGGCGCTGGCGCAGCCGCCCTATCTTCCGCTGCTCGAATGGATCGATGATGCGGGCGATTACTATATTCAGCTGAAGCTCAACTTGAGCAACTTCCTGCTGATCACCCAGGACAGCCTCTACATCCGAGCCTACCTCAACTCGGTCTGGATCGCGGTGGTCTCCACCTTCTGGACGTTGCTGGTCGGCTTCCCCATCGCCTACGGCATGGCCAAGGCCCCGGAGCGCTGGCGGCCGATCCTGTTGATGATGGTCATCCTGCCATTCTGGACGTCGTTCCTGATCCGGGTCTATGCCTGGATCGGTATCCTCAAGAACGAGGGGCTGCTCAACAACCTGCTGCTGTGGACGGGCCTGATCTCGCAGCCGCTGGTGATCCTGCAGACCGTGACCGCGGTCTATATCGGCATCGTCTATTCCTACCTGCCCTTCATGATCCTGCCGATCTACGCCAATCTCGAGAAGCACGATCCGACCCTGATCGAGGCCGCCGTCGACCTGGGCTGCACGCCCATTGCCGCTTTCTGGAAAGTCACCGCCCCGCTGGCGATTCCCGGCATCGTCGCCGGCTGCTTCCTGGTCTTCATCCCCGCCGTCGGCGAGTTCGTGATCCCCGACCTGCTGGGGGGCTCGGATACGCTGATGATCGGCAAGGTGCTGTGGACCGAGTTTTTCAACAACCGCGACTGGCCGCTGGCGTCGGCGGTTGCGGTCCTCCTGCTGCTCGTGCTGGTGATCCCGATCGCCCTGTTCCAACGTCAGCAGGCGACGCGCATCGAGGAGCAGCACTGATGGGCCGCGGCTTTACCTGGTTCACCGCCACGGCCCTGACCCTGGGCTTCGTCTTCCTCTATCTGCCGATCGTGCTCCTGGTCATCTACTCGTTCAACGCCTCGAAGCTGGTCACGGTCTGGGGTGGCTTCTCGCTGCAGTGGTACGGCACGATGCTGGCCAACCAGCAGCTGCTGGATTCGGCCTGGGTCACGCTGCGCGTAGCCCTCCTGGCCTCGACGCTCGCCGTGGTCCTGGGCACCATGGCGGGCGTGGTGCTGACCCGGATCGCCCGGTTCCCGGGCCGGACCTTCTTCGCCGGCATGATCTCGGCCCCGCTGGTCATGCCGGATGTCATTCTCGGCCTGTCGCTACTGCTGCTGTTCGTCAGCCTGAACGTGGCCCGCGGCTACTGGACCATCGTCATCGCGCATACGACGTTCGCGATGTGCTACGTCACCGTCGTGGTCCAGTCCCGCCTGCTTTCGTTCGATCGCAGCCTGGAGGAGGCGGCCATGGATCTGGGCGCCCCGCCGCTGAAGACCTTCTTCGTCGTGACCCTGCCGATCATCGCCCCCGCCCTGGTCGGCGGCTGGCTCCTGGCCTTCACCCTGTCGCTCGACGATCTGGTCATCGCCAGCTTTACCACGGGCCCCGGGGCGACCACCCTGCCGATGCGGATCTACAGCTCGGTCCGTTTGGGCGTCACGCCGGAGATCAATGCCGTCTGTACGGTGCTAATCGCCCTCGTCACCATCGGTGTGATCGTGGCGTCGGTGCTCCAGAAGCGCAGCCTTGCCAAGCCGGCGGAGAAGTGAGCTTCAGGCCGGGCGGGCGGCGGCATACGCTTCCGCCACGGCCTGAATCCGCGCCACCATCGCATAGAGCCCGTTCGACCGGCCCGGTGTCAGCAGCCTGGCCAGCCCGACGGCTTCCAGCACGGTCGGCGGGTTGGCCAGGATTTCCTGCGGGGTGCGGCCGTCGTAAAGGCGCAGCAGCAGCGAGACCAGACCCTTGACCAGGATCGCATCGCTGTCGGCGCGCAGATGAATGCGGCCATCAGCTTGCGGCTCGGCCACCAGCCAGACCTGGCTCTGGCAGCCCCGCACCTTGTTGCCCTCGGTCTTCAACGGCTCCGGCAGGGCGGGCAGGCCCTTGCCGAGGTCGATGATATATTCGACCTTGTCGCGCCAGTCGTCGAACAGCGCGAATTCCTCCTCGAGGTCGCGGGCAGCGTCGGCGATGGTGGGGCTTGTGCTCATGTCTGGTCCTGATATGCGGCGCCCTGGGCCGGCGATCAACGCGGGAAGAGCCGGAAGATGTCGCTGCGCGTCTTGGTTTTCCAGCATCATCCCTCGTCACCGGCCGGGCTCGTCGGTGAGCGCATGGCCACGCGCGGCATCGAGGTCACCACGATCGATGCCCAGCATGGGGCTGCGATGCCGGCCGATGCCCACGAGCATGACGGCCTTCTGATTCTGGGCGGCGCCATGGACGCCTACGCCGACGCACAATGCCCGCACTTCCCCGCCCTGATGGGGCTGGCGCGCGACTATGCGACCGCAGGTCGGCCGGTGCTCGGAATTTGCCTCGGGGCTCAGTTGCTCGCCCGCGCCTGGGGAGCTCCGGTGTATCTGGGCATCGCACCGGAATTCGGCATCGTCCCGCTGCAGGCGACCGACGCTGGAGCTCTCGACCCGCTGCTGGCAGGGGCGGTCTTCCCTGCACCCGCGATGCAATGGCACGACGACACCTTCGACCTGCCCGACGGTGCCGTGCATCTCCTCAGCGGCAACGCCTGCCGCCACCAGGCGTTTCGCGTCGCCGAGGTGGTCTATGCCTTCCAATGCCACTTCGAGGCCGACCGCCAGGACATGGTGGATTGGGGGATTCTGCGCCGCGACGCTTACGGTGACCTCGATCGGGTCGCGGAGCTGGCTGATCAGTCGAGGCTACACGGCATCGCCGCCGAATCCTTCGGTCGGCAGGTGGCCGATCGCTGGCTCGATCTCGTCGGCGAGCGCGCCGATCGCTGATATGCAGCGGTAGGATCCATCACCTTGCTTGGCGCTCGACCCAAGCCGCAACCGGGCACCCCGCCGATGCGCGTTCGCGACGACCCGAAGATTGGCCTGGGTGCGGCCCTGGTGGCGATCGTCATCGGCGGCATCGTGCTATCGGCCGCGTTCGTCCACCTGACGTGGTGGCGCACCGCCACATCGGTGAGCCGCGATCTGGTCGACGTGCTCGAGACCCAGATCACCGATGCGGTCCGACAGCAATGGTGGGCCCGCGTCGGGCAGGTCGAAGGGGTGACGAAGACCATCGTCGAACTGCTGGACGAGCCGAGCGGCGTTGTACCAGTCGATTCGATCCTGACGGCGACCACTCTGCCCGCGAAATTCATGTCCTGGCTGGTGCTGGTGCCGGCGCGGGGCGACGTCGTCGCCGTGCAGAGTCTACCTAATGCGGCGCTGCGCGTCATTCATGCGGGTGATGACCAGCGGGCGCGTGTCGTCGACGAAATCGTGCCGGCACCCACGACGGCCGGCCGACCGACGCCGTCCACTCTCCTCGCCCGTGGCCAGCCCTGGCTCGCCCAGGCCGAGGGCGCCACCAACCCGTTCTGGACCGCACTCGCGGCGACACCTGATGAGACCGAGCGCGGAGTAGCGTTCGTCAGCAAC
Source organism: Geminicoccaceae bacterium (assembly GCA_030824835.1). Lineage (GTDB taxonomy): Bacteria > Pseudomonadota > Alphaproteobacteria > Geminicoccales > Geminicoccaceae > Benzoatithermus. The sequence goes on from JAPJRA010000062.1 coordinate 9,416, forward strand.
ACGAAGCGTGGCGTGCTCGCCGCCATGATCAGCTACGACCGGTTCGCGCAGCTCCTGGGGTCGATTGCGGTCGGCAGGACAGGCCGCTCGTATGTGGTAGGCCCGGACGGTGCGATAGTGGTCGCGTCCCAGGCGGACGGCCCGATGGCACCCCTGGACGCGGTGGCGCTGGCCGCGGGCAGGCTGGTCGCGGCGCGTCCCGAAGTCGGCAAGAACATCGAGGAGAAGGTTCGCCTGGAAGTCGACGGCGCCGGCTATGCGGTTGGATTGTCGCCGCTCTGGTTCCGGGGTTGGCAGCTTGCCGTGATCATGCCGGAAGCCGAGTTCCTGGGCACGATCAATCTCACCATTCAGCGCCTCGCTATCGGGCTCGCCGCCTTCTTGCTGATAGCCGGCGTGCTCGTCGCCATCGGGGCACGACGGTTCGTCGCCGACCCCGTGGCGCGGGTAGCCGATGACCTACGCCTCGTCGAGCGCTTCGAACTCGATCGCATCCCGCGGCGGCAATCGCGACTGCACGAGATCGACCGGCTCTCGGAAGCAATCACGCG
>JAPJRA010000062.1:9976-10846 GCA_030824835.1 Geminicoccaceae bacterium
CTTGCCGACTTTGCCAAGTTCATCCCGACCGAATTGGTCCGATCGCTCGTCGCCAGCGGCGTTCGGGCCGAGCCCGGCGGCGACCGCCGCGAGATCAGCGTGCTGTTCGCCGACCTTGCAGGTTTCACGACGCTGTCGGAACGCCTGGGCGATCGCGTGGTACCGATCGTCGGCAACTTTCTGGAGCTGGCGTCGCAGGCCATCGAGGAAGAGGGCGGCACGATCGACAAATTCATCGGCGACGCCGTCATGGCCTTCTGGGGCGCACCAACCACCGACCCGGATCATGCGCTGCACGCCTGTCGTGCCGCTCTAAAGATCGCCGATCGCATGGGCTCGCTGCGCGCCGTCGATCAGCACGCAGGCCAGCTACAGGTGCGGCTCGGCATCGCCACCGGGCCCGCCATCGTCGGCAATGTCGGCTCGGCCCGCCGGCTGAACTACACGGCCCTGGGCGACACGGTGAACCTAGCCAGCCGGCTCGAGGCCGTGAACAAGATCTACGGCACGACGATCTTGCTCAGTGCGGCCACCCGGCGACACACCGAGGGCTCAACCGTCGCACGCGAAGTGGACACCGTGGCTGTTTACGGGCGACTGGAAGGTGAGCGGGTTTTCGAGCTGGTGGGTCTACCGGCCGCAACCGCTTCGCCGCCTGCCCATCTGACCTACGCGGCTGCGCTGCAACTCTATCGCCAGGGCTCGTTCCAAGCGGCCCTCGAGCGCCTCGACACCGCCCAGACGAAGTCTGCCGGAGATCCCCCAAGTCGCTGGCTCGCTCGACGCTGCCGTCAGCTGCTCACGACACCGCCGGACGCGGGATGGCGGCCGGTTACCCAGCTGGACATGAAGTAGCTGTGCTTCACCGCA
>JAPJRA010000063.1 GCA_030824835.1 Geminicoccaceae bacterium
GCCGTCTATCAGGCAGCCTACGATACGGCGAAGGCAGAGCTGGCGCAGGCAGAAGCAGCCCTGGTCTCGGCGTCCAAGCGGTCGCAGCGCAATCAGGAGCTGGTGCGCACCAACGCGGTGAGCCGGGCTTCCGTCGACGACGCGTTGTCGGCGGAAGGTGAGGCGAAGGCTGCGGTCGAGGCTCGCCAAGCGGCACTCGCGGCCGCCAAGATCAATCTCAACTACACCACGGTGACGGCCCCGATCGACGGTCGGATCGGGCGCTCGGCGTTCACGGCCGGGGCGCTCGTGACGGCGAATCAGGATGGCGTGCTGACCTCGATCCATCAGCTCGACCCGATTTATGTGGACGTCACGCAGTCTAGCGCGCAGCTGCTGGAGCTTCGCCGGGCGGTGGATGACGGGCGATACCAGCGAGTGGAGCCGGGCGGTGCCGAGGTCAGCCTCACACTCGAGGACGGCACGACGTACGCGCATCCGGGAAAGCTGGAGTTCTCCGATGTTCAGGTCAGTGAGAGCACCGGCGCGGTGACGTTGCGCGCCCTGTTCCCCAATCCTGACGGGATTCTCCTACCAGGCATGTTCGTGCGTGCCGACATCAAGGCGGGCGTCGATCCGATGGGCATTCTGGTGCCGCAGCGTGCGGTCAGCCGGGACCCGAAGGGCCGCGCGGTGGCCCTGGTGGTGCTGCCGGACAATAAGGTCGAGCAGCGAATCCTGACCACTGATCAGACGGTAGGCGATCAGTGGCTCGTTACCGATGGGGTGAAGGCGGGCGACCGGGTGATCATTGCCGGCCTGCAGAAAGCTAAGCCCGGTGCGACCGTGCAGGTAAGCGAGCCAGAAGGCAAGCCGGTGGCCGATGCCGCCGGCACCGATGCGCCGATCCGGAGATAGTGGGTGGCCAGATTCTTCATCGACCGGCCGATCTTCGCCTGGGTGCTGGCCATCGTCGTGATGCTGGCAGGCGGCTTGGCGATTTGGACTCTGCCCGTTGCCCAGTATCCCTCGATCGCGCCGCCATCCATCTCGATCACAGCCACGTTTCCTGGCGCATCGGCGAAGGTCGTGGAAGATTCGGTGACCCAGGTCATCGAGCAGCGGATGAAGAACCTGGACGGCCTGCGCTACATGGCCGCCAACAGCAGTTCGTCCGGCCGGGTCGAGATCACCTTGACCTTCGAGCCCGGAACCAATCCCGACATCGCCCAGGTCCAGGTCCAGAACAAGCTGGCGCTGGCTTCGCCGCTCTTGCCCGAGGAAGTACAGCGCCAGGGTGTGCAGGTCGCCAAGGCGTCCAGGAACTTCCTGATGGTGGTGGGGCTCGTCGCGGCCGAGGGCTCGGGCTACACGCAGACTGATCTCGCTGATTTCATGGCGTCGAGCATTCAGGACCCGGTCTCGCGGGTCAGGGGCGTGGGCGAGGTGCGGCTGTTCGGTGCGCCTTACGCGATGCGCATCTGGCTCGACCCGCGCAAGCTGATGAATTTCGGCCTCACTCCCTCCGACGTCGTCGCCGCCATCAGGGCGCAGAACGCCCAGGTGGCCGCCGGCCAGCTCGGCGCCTTACCGGCGGTGCAAGGGCAGCAGCTCAACGCGACGATTACCGCGCAGTCCCTATTGCAGACGCCCGAACAGTTCCGCCAGATCTTCCTGCGGACGATCGAGGACGGCTCGACGATCCGCTTGGGCGACGTGGCGCAGGTGGCAGTCGGCGCGGACGAATACACCACGACCGCCAGCTTCAATGGGCGGCCCTCCACCGGTCTGGCAATCCAGCTGGCGTCTGGGGCCAACGCCCTGGAGACGGCCGAGGCCGTCCGCGCCGAGATGGACGAGCTGCGCAGCTTCGTACCGGAGGGGATGGAGATCATCATCCCTTACGACACCACGCCGTTCGTGAAGGTGTCGATCGAAAGCGTCGTGCACACCCTGATCGAGGCGATCGTCCTGGTCTTCCTCGTGATGTACCTGTTCCTGCAGAATTTCCGGGCGACGCTGATCCCGACGATCGCGGTGCCGGTGGTGCTGCTCGGCACGTTCGCCATCCTCGAGTTCGCTGGATTCTCGATCAACACGCTCACCATGTTCGCCATGGTGCTGGCGATCGGTCTGCTGGTCGACGATGCCATCGTGGTGGTGGAGAACGTCGAGCGCATCATGCACGACGAGAAGCTCTCCCCGAAGGAGGCGACGCGCAAGTCGATGGACCAGATCACCGGTGCCCTGATCGGCATCGGCCTCGTTCTGTCGGCGGTGTTCGTGCCGATGGCCTTCTTCGGCGGCTCGACCGGGGTCATCTACCGCCAGTTCTCGATCACCATTGTCTCGGCGATGGGGCTCTCCGTGCTCACGGCCCTGATCCTGACCCCGGCGCTATGTGCCACGCTGCTGAAGCCGTCCCTGCCGCCGCGGCGGGGACCGTTCGCTTGGTTCAACCGCGGCTTTGCTAGGACCAACAGCGGCTATGTTGGCATGGTCGGCTACATGGCGCGGCGCGCGGCACGGTTCCTAGTCGTCTACCTGATCCTCGCCGCTGGCGTCGGCTATATGTTCGTGCGCCTCCCGACCGCGTTCCTGCCGGATGAGGACCAGGGGATCATGTTCGTCCTGGCGCAGCTGCCCGTGGGTGCGACCCAGGAGCGGACCCTGGCGGTACTGAAGACGGTGGAGCGGCATTTCCTCGAGGACGAGGCGGCCTCGGTGGCGTCGATCTTCACGGTTGCGGGTTTCAGCTTCGCCGGATCCGGGCAGAATGCCGGGATCGGCTTCGTGCTGCTGAAGGACTGGTCCGAACGCAAGAATCCCTCGCAGCATGTGGGTGCGATCGCGCGGCGGGCGATGGGCTCATTCGCGCAGATCAAGGACGCCATGGTGTTCGCGTTTGCGCCGCCCGCCGTCCTCGAGCTGGGCAACGCGACCGGATTCGATGTGCAGTTACAGGACCGCGCCGGCCTCGGGCACGACGCGTTGATGGCCGCGCGGAATCAGTTCTTGGGGCTGGCGGCGCAGAACCCAAGCCTGATGGGCGTGCGGCCGAACGGTCTCGAGGATCAGCCCGAATACCGGCTGGTTATCGATCACCACAAGGTGGGCGCCCTAAGCCTCTCGATCGAGGACGTCAACGCCGCGCTGTCCACGGCCTGGGGTGGCGTCTACGTCAACGACTATCTGGACCGCGGCCGCATTAAGAAGGTTCGCGTTCAGGCGGATGCGCCCTACCGCATGCTGCCGGAAGATCTGGACCAATGGTACGTGCGCAATAGCCACGGCGAGATGGTTCCGTTCTCTGCCTTCGCCAGTGCCCACTGGACCTACGGCTCGCCGCGGCTGGAACGCTATAACGGCATGCCGTCGCTCGAGATCCTTGGGCAGGCGGCGCCGGGCCTGAGCTCGGGTGCGGCCATGGACGCGGTCGAAAGCATCATGGCGCAGCTGCCGCCTGGCATCGGCTACGAGTGGACCGGCATCTCCGATCAGGAGCGTTCGGCCAACGCCCAGGCGCCGATGCTCTATGCGATCTCGATACTCGTTGTGTTCCTTTGCCTCGCGGCCCTTTATGAGAGCTGGTCGATCCCGTTCTCGGTGATGCTGGTGGTGCCGCTGGGCGTCTTTGGCGCCTTGGCGGCGGCGATGCTGGCTGGGCTGTCGAACGATGTCTTCTTTCAGGTGGGCCTGCTCACCACGATCGGTCTCGCCGCCAAGAACGCCATCCTGATCGTCGAGTTCGCCAAGGACCAGAACGAGGCCGGCAAGAGCGTGATGGAGGCGGTGCTGGAGGCGGCTCGGCTGCGTCTACGGCCGATCGTCATGACGTCGCTGGCCTTTGGGCTGGGCGTGACACCGCTGGCGGTGTCGACCGGCGCCGGGTCGGGTGGCCAGAACGCGATCGGCATCGGGGTGCTGGGCGGCGTCCTCGCTGCGACGTTCCTCGGCATCCTGTTCGTGCCACTGTTCTACGTCCTGGTGCGCCGGCTGTTCGGACGTCGAAAGGACGATCCGCAACCGGCCGTGCCACAGTCCCTACCCGCGGAATAGGGTGGCTGCGCCCACTAGCTCCCGGGTGCCGTGTCGGATTGGTTCCGCCGCAGCGCCGAATCGATGCACAGGATGAGATCCTGCGCATTGAAGGGCTTGCTCAGGAAGCCGAGCGCGCCGCCGGCAAGTGCGCGGCGGCGAACCCGCTCCTCGGGATAGGCGGTAATGAAAACGGTGGGCAGGCGAACATTGCGGGCGAGCAGCAGATCCTGCAGCTCGAGCCCGCTCATTCCGGGCATCTGCACATCGACGATCAGGCAAGCCGTATCGTCGATCCGGCCCGACCGCAAAAACTCGGCCGCGGCGGCAAAGACCCGCGCCGAGTACCCGAGCGACCGCACCAAGCTCTCTAGGGCGATACGAACGGACTCGTCATCATCGATGATCGCGATCACCGGAACATTGCGCAATTAATCTATCCCGCCGGTTGGCCCGGACACGATGTGGCCAAGGCAAGCCAACCTCGCGACGGAACATGGACCATGGGGTCGGTTCTGCACATTATACGGAGGTCTTAGCAGACATGTTTCACCCGGACCCGGGCGCCGGGAGTCTCAGCAATGTGCCGGAGACGCCGAACGAATTGGAGGCCGTGGCTGTGTCGCTCGAGCCGGTGCCCGTCCCGCTAGCGCTCAATCCGGTGCGTCTTGAGAAGACAGCAGATTCTGGCGCGCAGGAGACATCGATGTGTTGAGAGTGAGAAACTTGCAATGTCATGCCGCACTCATGCCTCCGATACTTACAGGTGTCCGAATAAATGCAGTTAATGCGAGCATCGACAGACGACGGAACCGTGGTCCAATGCACGGATTTGACAGGAGGCCGTGTGCCGGTGTGGCCGGGCAACAAGGGAGCTTTGAGCATGACAAAAGATGCCAAGTCGCGGCGTAAGGCTAATCTCGCTACGCCTTCGATCCTAGGCGACAATGCGGTGCAGGACATCGCTGGCGCGCTCAACATTCTACTCGCCGATTTTTTCGCCCTGTACATGAAGACGAAGAACTTCCACTGGCACGTCTCGGGGCCGCATTTTCGCGACTACCACCTGCTGCTCGATGACCAAGCGGCACAGATCTACGGCGCCACCGACGCCATGGCGGAGCGGGTGCGCAAGCTGGGTGGGACAACCTTGCGTTCGGTTGGCCAGATCTCCAAGCTCCAGCGGGTGAAGGACAACGACGCCGACTACGTTACCCCGCAGGACATGCTGGCCGAGCTGCGCGACGACAACAAGGACCTGACCTCGCGGATGAAGGAAACTCACGACGTGTGCGACGAGCATGGCGACGTCGCGACGGCCAGCCTGCTGGAGAATTGGATCGACGAGGCCGAACAGCGGATCTGGTTTCTGTTCGAGGCCGGCCGGACCCAGGGCGGCGCCGCTTAGGGGAGATTCAGCCCGTCGGCGAACGCCCGCGCGGCGCGGCTCGGGCGGCGCTCCCTGTGACGTAGAAGCTGGAACGATCGATGGTCCAGCCTCACGTCGAGTTCTCGAAGCGTGCCGCCGCGGAGCCGCGGCGCTGCCACCAGCCGGGAGATCCCAGCAATACCCATGCCAGCCTCGACCGCGCCGAGCACGGCTTCGTTCGACGGCAGCTCAAGCTCGATCCGGAGCCGTGATACTTCCAATCCGAGCCGGGTCAACGACGCTTCCAGTTGCGTGCGCGTTCCGGATCCGGGCTCGCGCGATACCCATGTCAGTTCGAGCAGATCGCCGGCCGCAATTGGCATGGGCGGTGACGCGCCGCTGCCAGCGACGATGATCAGTTGGTCGGCGCCAACCGTCGTTGCGGCCAACGCCGGCTCGTCAACCGCGCCCTCTACCAAGCCAAGCTCGGCCGACCCGTCGATTACGGCGCGTGCCACCTGGCTGGTGTTGCCGATGGTGACCTGCATCTCGATGCCGGGACGTGCACGATGGAATGCGGCTAGCCGCTCCGGCAGCCAATAGCTGGCGATGGTCTGGCTCGCGGCGATGGCAAGCGTGCCGTGATCGAGGTCGGCAAACTCGGCCAGGACCCGTTCGGTGGCCTTGGCTTGGGCGAGCACGCGCAGCGCCTCCGGCAGAACCGAGCGACCGGCTTCGGTAAGCTCGATACGCCGCCCGACCCGATGGAAGAGCGGCACGCCATGCCGGGTCTCGAGCGCGGCAATCGCGGCACTGACGGTGGACTGGGTGAGGTGGAGCGCCTCGGCCGCGCGCGTTACATGCTCGCGCTCGGCTACGGCCACGAAGATGCGCAGCTGGTCGAGGGTCATTGCCGCCAAGTCGCTGACGGGCGTCCCGGTCGAATCGAGCAGATGGCTCGGGGCATCTTTGTTGGCGTCATCTCTTTTCCGACCCTGCTTTCGGCGCTTGGCGGCCGGGCCTTCGTGACCGGCCCCGAGCCCTACAGGTCAATCAATCGATTCTGACGATCGGTTCAACCAGGATAACTCGTTGGAGCGGGTCGGCCGGTCCAGTGCACTCTGCTCTCGAACAGTCGCGAGAGATCGTCATGTCTATGGCCCGCATCTCTATCCAGGGTGTCCTACGCCCCGGTTTCCTTTCGATGGGCCGCAAAGCTTCGATCGTGTGGCTGCTGCTGCCGGGCCTGACGCTTTGCGTCGCGGTGACCTTCGTCGCCATCGCGCTGCAGGAGCTGGAGCGGCGAGGGCTGGGTCGGGCTTGGCTGGAGAGCCTCGTGCTGGCCATTCTGCTTGGCACGGCCGTGCGTAGTCTCTGGCTCCCGCACGCTCGCTGGCAGCCCGGAATCACGTTTGCCGCCAAGACCTTGCTTGAGGTCGCGGTGATGTTGCTCGGCCTTTCGCTCACGTCAGGTGTTATGCTGGCGGCCGGCCCTGGACTCCTGCTCGGCATCGTGGCGGTCGTAGCCGTGGCACTGCTGGCGAGCTACGTCATCGGCCGTGTGTTCGGCCTGCCACCGCGACTGGCGGTGCTCGTTGCCTGCGGGAACTCGATCTGCGGCAACTCGGCGATTGCGGCGGCGGCACCGGTGATCGGCGCCCACGGCGACGACATAGCGGCGTCCATCGCATTCACCGCCATTCTGGGGGTAATCGTGGTGCTGGGCTTGCCGCTGCTGGTCCCGGCTCTAGGCCTGTCGCCAACCCAGTACGGTGTCCTCGCCGGGCTTACGGTCTATGCCGTGCCCCAGGTTCTGGCGGCCACGGCTCCAGTCGCTGCGCTGAGCGTGCAGGTCGGCACGCTGGTCAAGCTCGTGCGTGTGCTGATGCTCGGCCCGGTGATGTTCACTCTGGCCTTGGCTAGCGGCCGGTTCGCGCCGGCAGACGCGGCCGGGGCCGCCCCGCTTCCGTCGGCTCACCGTCTTGTGCCCTGGTTCATCGTCGGCTTCCTCGTCCTCGCCACGGCCCGCTCGCTGGGCGTCGTGCCGGACGGACTGCTGGACCCCGTGGCGGCGATCGCCAACGCCTTGACCGTCGTCGCGATGGCCGCCCTGGGCCTCAGCACCGATCTCAGGTCCGTGGCCAGGGCAGGTATCGGGGTAACGGCGGCGGCCACGGGCTCGCTGCTGCTACTCGGTGCCATCAGCCTTGGCCTCATCTATGTCCTTGGCCTCCCATGAGGGAAGGCCTGCGGCATCAGGCCGTTGCAGCTGCTGGCGGCGAGTGCCGCCGGCGGCGGCTCAGCAGCAGCCAGAAGGCGATGGACATGTTGACCAGGTTCCAGGCGATGCCGTTCAGGAAGGCTGCAGCGTAGGAGCCGGTGAGGTCATAGATCGCGCCCGACAGCCAGCCGCCGATGGCCATGCCGAGCACGGTCGAGGTCAGGACGAGGCTGACCCGGGTGCCGGCCTCGCGGGCCGGGAAGTAGTCGCGCACGATCAGCGCATAGCTCGGGACGATCCCGCCCTGCGACAGGCCGAACAGGGCCGAGACGAGATAGAGCGAGGTCAGGCCGTCGAACGGCAGGTAGAACAGCAGCGCCAGGCACTGCAGGGTCGAACCGATGATCAGCGTGCCGATGCCGCCGATGCGGTCGGCAACCAGTCCCGAGGCCAGACGGCTGACGATGCCGAGCCCCAGCATCAGCGAGAGCATCTGTGCCCCGCGCGCGGGTCCGTAGCCGAGATCGGTGCAGTAGGCGACGATATGCACCTGCGGCATCGACATGGCGATGCAGCAGGAGAGCCCGGCCAGGACCAGAAGCAGCTGCAAGGCATTGGCGGGGATGGGCGGTCGCTGCGGGGCCGCGCCGCTGGCGCCTTGCGCCGTCCCGGCGGCGAAGGCGGGCCGCCCGCGCAGCAACATGGCCAGCGGCAGCATGGTGGTGATGCAGAAGAGTCCGATCGCCAGATGGGTGTGGCGCCAGCCGATCGTGGCGAAGGCATGCTGCAGCAGCGGCGGCCAGATCGTCCCGGCGAGGTAGTTGCCGCTGGCGACAATGGCCACCGCGATGCCACGCCGGCGCACGAACCAGTGCGAGACATCGGCCACCAGCGGGCCGAACGAGGCGGAGCTGCCCAACATGCCGATCAGCACCGCCTGGGCCAGCACGAACTGCCAGTAGGCCGTGGCACTGGCGGCGGCCACGTAGCCAAGGCCCAGCAGCACCGCACCCACCATCAGCGGTACGCGGATGCCGAACCGGTCGGCCAGTCGCCCCATGCCGACGCCGCCCAGCGCGAAGCCGACCAGGGTTGCCGTGTAGGGCAGGGAGGCCCCGCCGCGGCCGACACCAAACTCGCCCTGGATAGTCGGCAGCGCCACCACCGCCGACCACAGGCCGACGCCGCCGATGGTGGCGACGGCCAGCGACACCACAAGGCGCCACCAAGCATAGCTGCCGTCGGGCTCGAACTTCTGCGCCTGCATCGGGGCTTTCTCGCGGCTGGGCCAAAAAGGGTCCGGCGAGCCGGACGGCCGTTCACCTAGACCGCATGAGGAGCCGTGGCAAACGGTCCTCGGCGCTCCTATCGGGCGCCACCCCTTCAGAAATCGAGCTTGGCGTCGCGGCTCCAGCCTTTTTCAGCCGTGTGGCCCGTGGCCGCGTGATTCTGGTCTTCTACTCGATGCGGCAATCGTCGAGCAGCGCCATCGACGATTCGGGTGCTGTCGAACTCATGCGCCAAGGATATGCCGAACCTCGATATCTCGGCGGGTGAGAGGCCGTCTTTGGTCTCATCGACCGTGAGGTTCGAAGCGCCGACCCTCGCGGCGGCGTCTGGAGTAAAGGCCCAGCCGATCTCCACGGCTGGAGCGTTGCCTGTGTCGAGGGGCGGACTCGAGGACCGTTGGGAGCATCAGGCGTTCTGGCCCGGCTGCACGTAGACCTGCGGAGGCGGCTGGGCCAGGTCCTTGGGCGGCAATGCCTGCTGCGGCGGGGCGTAGAACTTGGGCTCGCGGGCGTCGAGCGTGGGCTCGAACGGCAGCCGCATCCGGGCTTGGGTACCGTTGCGCTCGGCTTCGTCGAGGGCTGCTTGCAGCTGTTGCGCGGTGCGCTGATCCCAAGGCAGCCGGTAGGCCCGCGGCTCGGACTCGCCGTCGACCTGCAGCCACAGATAGAGGCTGGTCCCCTCGCGCATCTGGCTGCCCAGCACGGTGGCCTCCTGGGCGTGCGCCAGCCACCATTCCAGTGCCACCGGCTTGGGCCGACTGAGCAGGTCGCTGAAGCCGGCATAGCCCACGGGCATGAACAGCGCGGCACAGGCCAGGGCACCGGCCTTAGGCGCCAGGCGGCGCGGTGCCCAGATCGCGATCGAGGCGAGACCGCCAGCCAGCAGCACGGCCACGGCAAACAGGTAGGGTAGATTGTTCATGACTTGCTCCCCGAGCGGAGTGGTCGCTGCAGGCTGTTGACGCTGCCCGAGACCAGATTTCCGGTCTCGGTGAGCTTGAAGCGGAACACGGTCCGCTCCTCGCCTTCGCGCATGAGGTCGACCTTGGTCATCAGGATCTGCCGGGCCGGCGCGTCGGCGTTGGGCTTGCTGCTGACCAGGACGGTCACCGGCACGTCGGCGACGGCGGCTCGGTTGCGGTAGAGATGGAGGTTGACCGTGTACTCGCCCGGCACGATCCCGCGCGAATAGGAGCTCTCGTAATTGAGGCCGGACAGGTCCAGCTGCTTGCCCAGGTCGTCCCGCAGCAGATTGAAGACGGCACCGCCCTTGTTCGAGTAGCCGACCGGCATGTCCCCCGGCGCCTGGACCCAAAGGTCGACGTCGCTGTCCATGTCCGGCGGCCAGTTGGCCTCGATCAGCACGTTGCCGGGTGCCGTCGTGTCCTTGGCGCTGGCGGCCGATGCCTTGGGGTTGATGTGCGCCAGCAGGAGGATCACGACCGTCATGAAGCCGGCCAGTGCCAGCATGATGACGTCACGGAAGACCGTGTCACCGGGGTCCTCGAAGCCGCTGTCAAGCCCGTGCATGGCGCTCGCCCTCCTCGACCGTGTGGGCCAGCAGGTGAACCGCACCGCCCTCGAGCAGCCGGTGATTGAGCATCAGCCAGATGTTGAGCACCGAGCCCACCAGTGTCGTGTAGAGCGCCACGCCCATGCCTTCGAGCAGCTTGGAGACCATGGGCCCGATCGCCGCCACGTCGGCCACGCTGTCGGGGTTGATCCCGGAGAGCGCGATGACGAAGCCCACCACGGTGCCGATCAGGCCCAGCAGCACGAGGCTCGAGGCGACGTGGCGGACCCCGGCGATCCGGTAGGCGAGCTTAAGCTTCAAGGCACCGGCGAGGTTGGCACGGACGCTGCCGTCGCGGCCGGCAATGGCCGCCATGTGCGCCGCGACCTTGGATGGCGCCCCGGTCGGGCCACGCT
>JAPJRA010000064.1:0-4581 GCA_030824835.1 Geminicoccaceae bacterium
ACGAAGGCGGGCACCACCCCGACCACAGGATGGCCGCCATGACTGTCGCCGAAGCCGATCGGCGACGCGAGCTTCACCGAGGGATCGTCGGTCAGGTCGGCCAGCACGGACGGCGGAAGGAGCGGAATCGCCGCGGCCTGCAGGTAGACCGCGCTGAGCACGAGCTGGGTCTCACTGCCCGGAGCGCCGACGATCAGGGCGAACCTGTCGGCCGCCTGCGCGCTGCCCTGGCGCAGCGCCCGCTCCTGCGCCGAGACCGCCACCCCGAGGGCCACCGCCAGCGCAACTAGCAGGACGATCGCCACGGCACCGCCGCGGTGCTGGCGCAGGTCGGCCGCCACCAGAGGCCAAGGGTTCATCGGCTCATCCTGGCACCGCCATCATAGCAGCCGGTAGGTCGCATCCTCGAGCCGCACCCGGCTGACAAAGCCCGTCTCCGGATCGATCTCCGTGCCAAGCCGCAAGATGCCCGTCACCACGATGGGCTGATTGAAATCGACCCATCCTTGATCGCCGTCGAGTCGGACCAGCACGATGTCGGTCGGCCAGTCGAGCTCGCTGTCGCAGAACGGGCAGACGGCCATGGGCAGCTTCGTCAGCACGAAGAACCTGGCATCGGGCTTCACGGGCGGCGCCATGAAGCCCTGTAGGGTCACCTCCTCGCCGTCGAGCTGCTGCGCCTGCGTCGAGAACTCCGCACGCTCGGCATAAAGATCGCGCAGACGCAGCGTTGGTGGCGCTGCCCATAAGGGCCCCGCACAAGCGGCCAGCAGTGTCGCGGCCAGAAGGCCGCGACGAAGTCGGGAGGGTTTGGTGAAGTTGCTCAGTTCGCGGACGCCTTCTTGATCGGTTCCCCCGCGGCCGAGGCCATGGCACGGGTGCTGATCTTGGTAGCATAGTCCATCACATGGAAGATGTAGTTCTCTTCGACCGTGTTCTGGAACAGATGCGCCCATGGGCCGATGGCATAGATGCCGACATCCTCCCCGGTATGCGTCTCGCTGGGCAAGGGAACCAGGGCCTGCTGAATGTAGTCGGGATCCGTCGCCTGCTCCATGGTGATATCGGGGCGAGCCTTGGGCTCCTTGTTGCCGCCCGGGCCATTGGCGAAAGCGAGCGTCGTGTAGGGCTTGCCGTCGGTGCCGGTCATCACCTCGCCGTCGACATCGACAGCCACGCCCAGGATCGGGTTACCGCGCTTCGGGTAGCCGTTGATCGTCAGTGAATGGCTGTGGTCGGCGGTGACGATGATCAGCGTCTCGTCAGTATCGACCTTGGCCAGGGCCGCCTTGATCGCGTCGTTGAAGGCGACGCCGTCGGACAAGGTCCGGAACGCGTTGCCGGCATGACTGGCATGGTCGATGCGACCACCCTCGACCAGCAGGAAGTAGCCTTCCGAGTTCTTCGCCAGGATGTCGATGGCCTTCTCGGTCATCGCGGCGAGCGATGGCTCGCGGCCGGCGTCCTTCGCGCGATCGTGCTCGTATTCCATATGCGAACGCTCGAAGAGAGCCAGCACGTGGCCGACATCACCGGGATTGAGCGCGTCGAATTGCGCCTCGTTCCAGACATAGGCGCCGGCATTGCCGTAGCGCTCGAGCCAAGCCTTGGTCAGGTCCCTGCCGTCCTTGCGCTTGCCCTTCTTGCCCGCGTCCTCGGGATCATCCATGCTCTCGGGCAGGAACATCTCGCGCCCCCCGCCCATCGCCACGTCCAGACCGTCGCCGAGATCGAGCTCGACCAGCTGACGGGCGATGTCCGTGCAGCCGGCGACGATGGCCTCCGGCGCCATCAGCGAATCGGCTTCCCAGTCGCGGTTGGCGCTGTGCGCGTAGGTAGCCGCCGGGGTCGCGTGCGTGAGACGGGCGGTGGTCACGGCACCCGTCGACATGCCAGCCAGCTCGGCCAGCTCGACCAGGGTCGTGACCTTGTTGGCCTTGGCGCTCTCGCAGTCGTTGTAGACCGCATCGGCATTGACCCCCAGCAGGTCGTTCCTGAGCTTGACGCCGGTGAGCATTGCCGTGGCGGTCGGTGCCGAGTCGGAAACCTGGCCATCGCTGGAGTACGTCTTCGACAACGCCGCGTAGGGAAAGGCCTCGAATGCCAGCACGTTCGACTCGCCGTCGACGCCTCGCTGCTGACCCTCGAAGATTCGGGTGGCGGTGACGGTAGACAGGCCGAAACCATCACCGACGAACAGAATGACGTTCTTCGCCGGGCCGGTGTTGGGCTGACGCGCCAGGGTCTGTTTCAGAGCGTCATGCGCCTGCAGGAAGTACGGATCTCCCGACTGGACCAGCGGCCCGTCGGCCGCTCCCATGGCTGGACCGCCCAGGGCCACGCTGGCGGCGACGGCGAGCAGGATCAGGGTCCGGCGCGCGGTCGGAGTGCTCATGTGCTGCCTCTCGGTTGATGACCGGGGAAAGATGTCCGGCGGAATATGCCCGACGTTCATTACAGGTTAATGATCGCGCGATCTGGCAAGGCGCTCTGCCCACGAGCTGTCGAGGGCATCGTCTATGGGCTCGGTCACGATGGCAGTTGGTGAGCGGAGCGCTGCGGGCCGCCACTTCGCCTCCGGGCGCGCTTTCGCCGCAGCAGCCCTCGACGATGGATTACCGCCTTGAACACCCTGTCGCTCGACGCTCGGGATCTCCGCCACGCCTATCACGCCGATCAGCCACCGGTCGTGGAGCTGAGCGAGCTCGCCGTGTCGCCCGGTTCCATGCTGGCTCTGACGGGACCTTCCGGATCCGGTAAGACCACGTTGGCCTATCTGCTGACCGGGATCGAGCCGGTGCGGCATGGAACAGTGCGCTGGGGCGGAACGGACCTCGCGTCACTGTCGGAAAGCCGACGCGACGCCTGGCGGCGCCAGCATGTCGGCTTTGTTTTCCAGGACTTTCATCTGGTGCCCGGGCTGTCGATCCTCGACAATGTGCTGGTCAGCTGCTGGTTCGACCACTGGCGGCCGGATCCGGGCCTGATTGAGCGTGCCCACGAGCTGCTCGATGCCTTCGCCGTGCCCACCGCGCGCCGCCGCGTCGCCGACCTGTCGCGTGGCGAGCAGCAGCGCGTCGCCGTGGCCAGGGCCCTGCTGCATCGACCGGCGGTGCTCGTAGCGGACGAGCCCACGGCCAGCCTCGATGCCGCCAGCGCCAAGACCGTCATCCGGCTGCTGACGGACGGCGCCCGCGCCGCCGGTGCCACTCTCTTGGCGGTCACCCATGATCCGGCACTGATCGCCACCATGGGCAGCGTCCATCACCTGGAGCATGGCCGGCTCGAGCAGTTGCGCTGACCGGTCAGCTCGCCGCCAGGAGCCGCAGGCCAAGGGCAGCCAGCGCCACCCCCAACACGGCCTCGATGCCACGCTGCACGAGGTTATAGAGCCGGGTGATCCGGCCCCCGGAGAACACGAGTGCCAGCGCCGTGTGCCAGGCCAGCGACAGCAGCACGGCCACCGCGACCGCAAGGGCGCCGATGGCAGGGGCCACATCCGGCCCGAGCAGCACCCCGGTCAACGAGATCCAGAAGAAGCCGGCCTTGGGGTTGAGGAGCATGATGGCGAGGCCGGCGCCGAACCCGCCGCCTGCCCTGCCCGGCTCCGCCACCGCTTCGGCAGCGCCACCGCGCCAAGCCGCGCGCAACGCGCCCGCGGCCAGGCACAGCAAGAAGGCGCCGCCAGCCCAGCGAACGATGCTGCCCACCATCGGATAATGCAACGCCAGCGCCGCCACCCCGAAAATGGCGGCAAAGCCCCAGATCGCCTCGCCGACCGCAATACCGAGCACGGTCCGCATGGCTGCTCGCCGTCCCGACCCCAGCCCGACCTTGAGCATGAAGGCAAAGTTCGGCCCGGGGCTGATCAGCGCCGTCGCGAAGGCTGCCCAGAACGTGAGCAGCGCCGCAAAACTGATACTCATCATTGTGTTGCCCAATTCACTCCCGCCCGTCTAAGCCGCGGCCGGCCTGACACGCAAGCGTCTCGCCGACGAGTCCACTTGCAGGTCGTCGAATTTTATGTCATAGCCTCTGACATGAATACATCAGCACTGAAACGTTATCACAGCCCGCTGCGCCAGGCGCAGGCCGAGCGGACGCGGGAACTGCTGCTGCGGGCTGCGGCGACGCTGCTCGAGCAGGATCCCGACAACGCGCTCGGGGCCGGCGAGGTCGCCCGCGTGGCTGGCGTCCAGGAGCGCACCGTCTACCGCCACTTCGCGAACAAGGAGGCGCTGCTCGACGCGCTGTGGAGCTGGGTCAACCAGCAGGCCGGCTTCACCACGTTCCCGACCGACGAGCACGAGTTGGTGGAGCAGCCACGAACCGTCTTCGCTGGATTTGACGAGATCGAAGGCATCGTCAGGGCCTCGCTGATCTCGCGCACCGGCCGTGAGATGCGCCTGCGCCAGGCCGTCGAGCGGCGTAAGGCCTTCGCACACTGTCTGCAGTCGGCGACCGCTGGCCTGCCGGCCGAGCGGGTCAGGCAGGCGGAGGCCGTCGTCCATCTGCTTTACAGCGCGCCCGCGTGGCAGACGATGAAGGACTTTGCCGAGATGACGGGCGTCGAGGCCGGCG
>JAPJRA010000064.1:4591-10790 GCA_030824835.1 Geminicoccaceae bacterium
TGGGCCATCGCCACTCTGCTCGACGCCCTCCGCCGTGAAGCTGCGGCGAACCAAACACAACCAGCCAGCGAAACCCAGCCAGGAGCATCACCATGAGCGATTTGTTGCACCATACCCCCGTCGGTGGCGGCGACTGCATCCAGGTTCTGGGCGACCGCGTGACCTTTCTGGGCACTGTCGACCAGCCCGATCTGGTCATGGCCGAGGTGGCGGTTCCTCCGGGAGCCGGCACACCCCTGCACCGCCATGCGTCGCCGGAACTGTTCCGAATACTGGCCGGCAAGCTGGTGTTCAGCACCCTCGACGGCGACGGTCGGGGTCGACGGATCCTCGCCACCGCGGGTGATGCCGTCTCTATCCCCGCGGGCGCTGCGCACGGTTATCACAATGACGGTGCTGCACCGGCGACCATGCTGGCCGTGTTCGACAGCTCCCTCGAACGCTTCTTCCGCGCGGTGGCCGCCGCGGCGCCTACGGATGTGGCTCGCGTCGTCTCCATCGCCCGGGCGCATGGGATCGACATCATCGAGGCCCCGGCAGCGGCCGCCTGATCGGACCTTATGAGGCGGGTTGAGGCTGCGGCTTGAAGCGCTCGATCAACCGCGGGCAGTTCGCGGCGGTAAGGCGCTCCTCGGGCGGCAGCTGCAGCTGCGCCAGGAGATCGGCATAGGTAGCGCGCAGGCTCTCGGCCGTCGCATCGATCAGTGCCGTCTCCTGCTCCGCCGTCAGAATGCCCTTGGCGACGCCGACCTGGGCGGCCGTGCAGGCACCCATCAGCGTTCCGCCGATGCCACCGCCCAAGGCGCCGACCGCGACCCCGCCGGCACTGCCGAGAAAGAAGCCGCCCGCACCCACCACCACGAACGCCAGGATCCACAACAATACCTTGATGACCCGCATCTCTGTTCTTTCTTCCAAGCCATGATCGTCAGCCGCGCCGTTCTACGCGGTAGTCCCCGACAGCAGAAGCGACCACACGCCACGGGGTTGACCGGCCGCACCTCTCACCACAAGTTCGCTGCGCCGGTCCGGGCTCGTCCGGCGCGTGCGAGTGGAGAGCCGTGTTGAGCCGAGGCACGCGTATCGTCCTGATCTGGCTTGCCGCGGGTGCGGCCTTGCTGGGGATGCTGGTTCTGCTGAGTGGCGTGCTGCTGCCGTTTCTGGTCGGCATGGCGGCAGCCTACATGCTGGATCCGGTCGCCGACCGGCTGCAGCGGTGGGGCATGGGGCGCACCGCCGCGACCCTCACCCTGACGGTGGCGTTCTTTGCCGCGTCGGTGCCGCTGGTGCTGGTCCTGCTACCGGTGATCGTCAACCAGTTGGCCGAGCTGGCGAGCCAGCTACCGAGCTACCTCGAGCAACTGCGCGGTCGGGTCTTGGGGCTGGCGGAGCTTATAAATCGGCAGGAGCTGATCCAGGAGCTGTCGGTCCAAGGGCTGGTACAGCAGTTCTCGGAGCGGGCGTTGAGCTTTGCCGGTAGCGCCGCCAGCAACGTGCTGCAATCGAGCCTGGCCGTGCTGAACCTGATTTCGCTCGTGTTCATCACCCCCATCGTCACCTTCTACCTGCTGCGCGACTGGGATCGGATGGTAGCCGCGGTCAGGAGTATCGTGCCGCCACGGGCCCGGCCAGTCGCGGATCAACTCGCCGACGAGATCGACGACGTGCTGGCCGGCTTCCTGCGCGGCCAAGCGCTGGTCTGCGCTTTCCTGGCGGTCTTCTACGCGGCCGGGCTCACCTTGAGTGGGCTGCAGCACGGGGCCATCATCGGTCTGCTCACCGGCCTGTTCTCGTTCATCCCCTATGTTGGGATGTTCGTCGGCGTCGCCGTCGGCCTCACTGTCGCCGTATTCCAATTCGACCAGTTCTGGCAGGTGGCCCTAGTTGCCGGCGTCTTCGCGTTGGGGCAGTTCATCGAGGGCAACTTCCTCACCCCCCGCGTCGTCGGCAGCCGCATTCGCCTGCATCCGGTGTGGGTGATGTTCGCCGTGCTCGCCGGGACGGCCCTTTTCGGCCTTGTCGGCACATTTCTGGGTACCCCGGCCGCGGCCGTGATCGCCGTCCTGATCCGGTTCGGGATCAGGCACTGGCGGGAGAGCCGCTACTTTCGTGGCCACGGCCAAGTACCGCTGATCACACCGGACCAGCCTAACGCTTGAGCATCGCGCGGATGGCGGCCTCGTGCTCACGCAGCTCGAGCTGACCCTCGTCGAGCGTGATCTCGCGATCCTCAACACGCTGCGTCAGATCGAGCAGCGTGTCGGCGAGATCCTCCTCGCCGGCTTGCTGGGCCGCCTGCGTCAGCCGGGCCATCCGGGACTGGAAGATGACGTAGCGCTCGTTCTCGGCCTTGGCCTCGGCGGCGCTGGGACGCGCCGCCTGCGCGGGGCCGGTTTGGCGGCTGGTGAACTTCGACATGGGCCATTCCCTCAGCGTGGACGGGCACGCAGTATCCACGACTAGGCCCCGCACGGGTAGCCCGTCCGCTCAGCCGGTGCGGCTGTCGCGCAGTAGCTGGTGCATGTAACCTAGCTTCTCGATCACCACTGGGCTGAGGACAAAGGGGTAGAGATCAGGCTGGCCCATGCTGCGGTTGAGGCTGTTGACCGCAAACGAAAGCGGCAGCCAGGCGTCAACAATCGGCTCGATGCCCTCGACCTTGTACACGTTGAAATCGACCTCGGCGGACAGGTCCTCGTTCTTGGCCGCTACCGGATCGACCCGAACGCGGAACGCGCGCGCCGTCTCCAGCGTGTCGATGATGTGGAGATAGTGCGCCCAGGTCTCGGCGAAGTCCTCCCACGGATGGGCAGCGGCATAGTTGCTGACGAAACTGCCCTGCCAATCGTTGGACGGTGGCTTCGCGTAGTGCACCTGCAACGCCTCACCATAATCCTGGCGCTCGTCACCGAACACGGCGCGGAAGGCGTCGACCCGCCCGCCGTCCATGACCAGCCGGTCCCAATAGTAGTGCCCTACTTCATGCCGCATATGGCCGAGTATCGTCCGGTAGGGCTCGCCGAGCGTGCTGCGCCGGCGCTCCCGCTCGGCATCGTCGGCCTCGGCCAAGTTGATGGTGATCAGCCCATTATCGTGCCCGGTCATCACCCGCGGGGTGTTCAGGCCCGGCGCGTCCGGATCGGCCAGGAAATCGAAGGCCAGTCCCTTGACCTCGTCCTCAACCTTGGTCCGAAGCGGCAGTTCGAGCTTGAGGAGCGTGTAGAACAGGCGTCGCTTGGCGGACTCGAGCTTCTGCCACCTCAACACGTTCTCGGGGGTCGAGAGGTCCGGAATGGTGCGGTTGTGCTGGCAGGCGACGCAGAAGGGTGTCGGCGAGTCCGCCGGGACCAACCAGTTGCAGGCGGCCTGTGACGCGTTCGCGCACATGCGATGGAGCGGGCCTGGGGCCGCCATTGCCGTCCACGCGTCATTATTGGCGGGCTCGAGCGCGCTCAGCGTTCCAATGTCGGGCAGATAGCCGAGCATATGCCCGCAGCGTTCGCAGTGCGTGTTCTCAAAGTAAAGCAGCTGCCGACAGTTCTGGCAGGTAAACAGTTTCATCGTGGGTCCGCCACAAAGGATAAAGGTATCGAGGATTGGTACCGGGCCCTTGAACTCATTGGAGCCTCGATAGTTCCCCAGTATGGTTCAGGCATCGCTGCGGCGGTTGCGGCGGCGGAACCGGCGCCAGTGCCGTTCGCCCGAAATGATGGTGCGTGCCGTCGGCCGGCGCAGCATGGCGAAATCCAGCGACAGCAGCACGATGCCCAGCGGCAGCATCCAAAAACCCAATACAGGCAGGAAGCCAAGAAGTCCGCCGACCACCAGCAGCACCCCCAGCGGCACCCGGAGCCAGCTGGCCGAAGGATGCCGGAGATGAGTGAGCCAGGTCTTGAAGACACCGGGCAATTGGCGCTCTGCCCGGTCGAGCCGCCGATCGAGAACACGGCTCGCCTTGGCACTGGCACTGTCGTTGCGCAACACTTCCTCCGGCAATCAATCGGGGCGTGAACCAACGACGACGTGCCGTCGCGGTTCCGTGCCGAAAGGCCACGGTGAGCCCGCGGCGGAACAACGGTCAAGAGTAGCCCGATGGCAGTTCATTCACTGGCAGCGTCGAGGCAGGAAATGACTGCGACATCCAATGCCAAGCGGGTGGCGGCAATCATGTCCTCGAGCTGTGCCAGGCTCGTGGCACTGGCGATCGGTGCTGTGATCCCGGGCCGGGCGATAAGCCAGGCCAGCGCCACCTGGGCCGGCGTCGCCGCGAACCGCGCCGCCACCTCGTCGAGCGCCGCCAGGATTCGCTGACCACGGGCATCCAGATATTTGTCGATCCCTCCGCCACGTGGGCTCTGCCCCAGGTCCGCCGCCGAGCGGTATTTGCCGCTGAGAAAGCCGCGCGCCAGCGAAAAGTAAGTGATGACCCCGATCCCTAGCTCGCGGCAGAGCGGCTCCAGCTCGGCCTCGTAGCCCGCGCGATCATAGAGATTGTACTCCGGTTGCAGGCTCTCATAGCGCGGCAGCCGAGCCTGCTCGCTCACCTCGACCGACTGCCGCAGCCGCGCCGCCGTGAAGTTGGAGGCGCCGATGGCGCGAACCTTGCCGGCAGCGATCAGCTCGGCATAGGCACCGAGCGTCTCCTCGATCGGCGTTGCCGGGTCGTCGTAGTGCGACTGATAGAGGTCGACATGGTCCGTCTGCAAGCGCCGCAGAGACTGCTCGACGGAGCTGCGGATCCAGCTCGGTGACAGTCCCTTGCGGTCGGCGGCCATCTCGGCGCCGACCTTGGTCGCGATCACCACCTTGTCGCGACCGCGGCGCCGCTTCAGCCAGTTGCCAATGATCGTCTCCGATTCGCCGCCGACGTGACCCGGCACCCAGACCGAATAGACGTCGGCCGTATCGAGGAAGTTCAGGCCGGCATCGACGAACCGGTCGAGCAACCGGAACGAGGTCGCTTCGTCCGCCGTCCAGCCGAAGACATTGCCGCCGAAGCACAGCGGCGCCACCCGCAGTTCCGAGCGCCCGAGCTGCCGATGGTCCATGCCAACCCTCCCGAAGCGGAACCGGATCGGCCCGCGTCGGCGCAGCAAGTCCCATCTTCGGCGGCGAAGCGTCAAGATGGAACTCGCGGCGCGCCGGCGCGATCAGTCGGTCGGGTCGGGTTGCCGCTGCACCTCCGGCCAGTTGGCATCGGCCTTCTGGATATAGAAGGCCGGATCCTCCTTGAATTTCGTCCAGACGTCCTTGTTGTAGTTCAGGTAGAGCTTCCCGTTGACGATGGTGAACGCCTCGGGGTCGATCGTGGCCTTGGGCCCCTGCGACGTGCCGAAGGCGCAAAATCCTCCGAATTGCGGGATGTACCGGATCGGGTCGGTCGCGAACTGCGCACGGTCCGCCTCGGAGGTAAAATAGTAGGTCGCACCGGCATGCACCGCGGAGATTGCCGGGTCACCACGCACAGCCCTTCCCTGGGTGAAATAGGCTACCGGATCGTACCCGGAGATTGCGACACCGTCGGTCGCATTGATCGTACCAGCCCACGCCGCCGCCGATCCCGTCAGCAAGGCCAGGGCAACGAGGCTCCTGGAC
The DNA here is from genome assembly GCA_030824835.1 of Geminicoccaceae bacterium. Lineage (GTDB taxonomy): Bacteria > Pseudomonadota > Alphaproteobacteria > Geminicoccales > Geminicoccaceae > Benzoatithermus. The sequence continues at coordinate 10,187 of JAPJRA010000064.1, forward strand.
AGACGATAAGCCCAAACCATGTCCACTCGGCTCCCGAACGCGCGGACAGCATGTCCGCTCCCGTGTGCTACCGCGGCGAGCTGATCGCGCGCGGTCACGGCCTGGCGAAGCTCCGGTCGCAATTGGCTGGACTCACTCACATCTGGGCGATCCGACCGGAAAGACGCCAAACCGACGCCAGATGGAGAATTGTTGCTGGCAGCCGCTCGACGGTGACCCATGTAATTGAAGGTGGGCACCAAATCGAGCCCGGTACCCACGCGGAACACGGAGAAGAATCCGACCAGAGGAGCGACAGATGACTGCCAATGACCTGAAAGTACGCGCCATCCGGGACCCCCAAAGTGTATTCCCCACACCGGAATCCGTCGTTCATGCGGAAGAGCTGCCGATCGAGCACAAGCGGACCATCCTCCAACGCTGGCGCCAGCTGATCGGGGCATCGCCGAACGAGACGCAGACGCCTTCCGGGCAGCCCGACTTGGCCACCCGCCTGTCACGGGCTTTGGCCTTTCTGGACACCGAGACCGGTGTCCATACGACCACCCACGACCAAGGCTTTTACACGTCTATCGGCGACATCGGAAAAGGCGAGACGGACGAG
>JAPJRA010000065.1 GCA_030824835.1 Geminicoccaceae bacterium
GATCTGGCGGCCTTGTTCGCGGCGGTCCCGCCGCCGCTGCCCGGCGCTGGTTGAGCCGTGCCCAACGGCCCTTGGGGCGGGCGGCGAACCGAGCAGGATCAACGGGCGCAAGGCGGCGTCAAGGTCTCCTCGCCGGCGCTGAGCCAGTTCGCCTGCGAGCAATGCGGTGCCATCCTCAGCTACGCGCCGGGCAGCACGGAGCTGGTCTGCTCCTATTGCGGCCACCGCAACACCATCGTCGAGACGCCGGTGGAGGTCGTCGAGCAGCCGCTCGACCCCGCCTTGCGCGCGGCCGCCGGGGAGGCCCCGCCGGCCGAGCCGGTGCCGGCCAAATGCGCCGCTTGCGGCGCCAGCTTCGAGTTCAAGCCGCCGGCCTTCGCCGGCCCCTGCCCGTTCTGCAGCCAGCCGGTGGTGGTGGACCCGGCGCCGTACCGGATCCTCCGCCCGGCCGGCCTGCTGCCGTTCCTGATCGGTGACCAGGAGGCGCGGCGGCTGGTCGGCGACTGGCTCAAGGGCCTGTGGTTCGCGCCGTCGGCCATCGTCGACCAGGCGCGCGGCCCCGGGCGGCTGCATGGTGCCTACCTACCCTATTGGACCTTCGACAGCCGCACCCGCACCGTCTATGTCGGCCGGCGCGGTGACGTCTATTACGAGACCCAATACGTCAATACAGTGGTCGACGGCCGCCAAGTGCGTCAGGCGGTGCAGGTGCCGAAGATCCGCTGGAGCCCGGCCAGCGGTCAGGTTGCGCGCGACTTCGACGATGTGCTGGTGCTGGCCGGCGAGACCTTGCCGCCGCATCTGGTCGAGGCGCTGGAGCCCTGGGACCTGGACGGGATGCGCCCGTTCACGCCCGATTACCTGAGCGGCTTTGCCGGCGAGCTCTACCAGCTCCCGGTCGACCAGGGCTACGCGCGCGGCCAGGCCATCATGCGCGAGGTCATCGCCGGCGACATCCGCGCCGACATCGGCGGCGACCAGCAGATCATCGAGCGGATGGAGGTCGCGCACGACGCCACCACCTTCAAGCACGTGCTGCTGCCGGTCTGGGTGGCGGCATTCCAGTTCGTGGGCAAACCCTACCGCTTCGTCGTCAACGGCCGCACCGGCGAGGTCCACGGCGAGCGGCCCTGGTCGTTCTGGAAGATCGCCGGGGCTGCCGTGCTGGGCCTACTGCTGTTCGTGCTGCTGGCGCTGCTCATGTCCGGGGCGCCAGCCATGCAGGAGTGGCTGCGTGGGCTGCAGCGCTAGCGGTTTGTCGCAGCAGGCGATCAAACTAAAATATTAAATCATCAATTTGTTCTGTTCCGAATCCTGCTGCACGGAGCTCCCCATGTTCAGCCTCACCGTGAACGGCAAGACCGTCGAGGTCGATGCCGAGCCCGATACCCCCTTGCTCTGGGTCCTGCGCGATCAGGTCGGCCTGGTCGGCACCAAATTCGGCTGCGGCATCGCCCAGTGCGGCGCCTGCACGGTCCATGTCGACGGCACCGCGACACGCTCGTGCCAGCTGCCGGTCGAAAGCGCCGTCGGCACCCAGATCGTGACCGTCGAGGGCCTGGACGGCGAGGTGGGCAACGCCGTGCGCACCGCCTGGCAGCAGTTGCAGGTCGTCCAATGCGGCTACTGCCAGTCCGGCCAGATGATGGCGGCCGCAGCCCTGCTCACCGAGACCCGGAAGCCCACCGACGACGACATCGACACCGGCATGACAAACATCTGTCGCTGCGCCACCTACCAGCGCATCCGCGCCGCCGTGCATCACGCCGCCGACCTGCTGGAGGCCTGAACCATGCTGAACTTCGCCCTGCGCGCACCGTCCGCCGCACTTCCCGCCCCCAGCCGCCGCCGCTTTCTGATCGGCGCGGCCGTGGCGGGCGCCGGCCTCACGATCGGCTTCGGCGTGCCCAGACTGCGCCACGCCGGCGCCCAGACGGCGACGGACGCTATTGCCAGCCCGTTCGATGCCTACGTCCGGATCGCACCCGACAACACGGTCACCGTCCTGTCGGCCCATTTCGAGATGGGCCAGGGCTCCTATACCGGCATCGCCACGCTGCTGGCCGAGGAGCTGGACGCCGACTGGAGCCAGATGCGGGCCGAGGGGGCCTGGGGCAACCCCAAGCTCTATGGCAATCTCGCCTGGGGCGGCACGGTCCAGGGGACCGGCGGCTCGACCGCCATGGCGAGCTCGTTCCAGCGCTACCGCCAGGCCGGCGCCATCGCCCGCGCGATGCTCGTGGCCGCCGCCAGCAAGGAGTGGGGTGTGCCGGCCAGTGAGGTCATGGTCGCGCAAGGTGTCCTGTCGCACGTCTCCGGCAAGCGTGCCACCATGGGGGAGCTCGCCGACAAGGCGGCACAGCTCGGCGATTCCGCCCTGGCTGCGATGCAGCCCGCCACCGACCTGCCGCTCAAGGACTCCGGCGACTTCAAGCTCATCGGCAAGCCCGATCTGGTTCGGCTCGACAATGTCGCCAAGACCACGGGTGCGCCCGTGTTCACGATCGACGTCCAGCTGCCGGGCATGTTGACCGCGGTCATCGCCCACCCGCCGCTGTTCGGTGCCACGGTGAAGAGCTTCGACGCGCAGGCCGCCAAGGCGGTCAAGGGTGTCGTCGACGTGGTCGAGATCCCACGCGGCGTGGCGGTGGTAGCGCAGAGCACCTGGGCCGCCATCAAGGGCCGCGAGGCGCTGACCATCGAATGGGACGAGAGCAAGGCGGAGCGGCGCAGCTCGGCCGAGATCACGGCCGCGTACAAGGCGCTGCTGACGGGGCCGGACGTCGCCGTCGCCCGCAACGACGGCGATGTGGGGGCCGCCCTGGCCGCCGGCCACCGGCGGTTCGAGGCCGAGTTCGAGTTCCCCTACCTGGCGCACGCGGCGCTGGAGCCGCTGAACGCCGTGGCATGGCGGCATGATGACGGCATCGAGGTCTGGGGTGGGCATCAGATGCCCGATCTCTACCAGGCCGTGGCGGCCGAGATCGCCGAGCTGCCGCTGGAGAAGGTCAAGCTGCACGTGATGATGTCGGGCGGCAGCTTTGGGCGACGGGCGACGCCGGATGGCGACGTCATCGCCGAGGCCGTGAGCGTCGCCAAGGCCATTGGCTGGAAGGCGCCGGTCAAGGTGCAGTGGACGCGCGAGGACGACATGACGGGTGGCCGCTACCGGCCCACCTATGTTCACAAGCTCGAGGCGGCCGTGGACGAATCGGGCAGGCTGACGGCTTGGCGCCAGCGCGTGGTCGGCCAGTCGATCATGGACGGCACCCCGTTCTCCGCCTTCGTGCGCAACGGCGTCGACCCGACCTCGGTCGAGGGAGCGAGCAACCTACCCTATGCCATCCCCGACTTCCGCGTCGAGCTCGCCACCACCAAGACCGGCGTGCCGGTCCTGTGGTGGCGCTCGGTCGGCAGCACGCACACGGCCTACGCCGCCGAGGTCTTCCTGGACGAGATCGCCCAGGCGGCGGGCAAGGACCCGATCGAGTTCCGGCTGGCCATGCTGCCGGACAAGCCCCGGCATCGGGGCGTGCTGGAGGCGGTGCGGGATGCGTCGGGCTGGGGCACGGCCGCTCCGGAAGGGCGCGCCCGCGGCGTGGCGGTGGCCGAAAGCTTTGGCTCTTACGTCGCGCAGGTGGCCGAGGTGTCGCTCGTGCAGGGACAGGTGAAGGTGCACAAGGTCGTCTGTGCCGTCGACTGCGGCATCGCCGTCAACCCGGACGTCATCCAGGCGCAGATGCAGGGTGGCATCGGCTTCGGGCTCGGCGCCATCCTCAAGGGGGCGATCACCCTCGACGGCGGTAAGGTGGTCGAGACCAATTTCGACACCTTCGATGTGCTGCGGATGGAGGAGATGCCGCAGGTCGAGGTCCACATCGTGGCCTCCCAGGAATCGCCCACTGGAGTCGGCGAGCCCGGCGTGCCCCCCATCGGGCCGGCGGTGGCCAATGCGGTGGCCGCCCTGACCGGCAAGCGCGTGCGCATCCTGCCGCTCAGCCGCAGCGATCTCAGCAGCGCCTGCGGTTATTTCGGGCAGGGTGCGCGGGGATTATGGCCTCGCGCACCCTGCCCGGTTGCGGCTGGCAGGCCTCAGCTGCGTGGCTTGCTGCCCGACTTGCCGGCCACAGTCCACACGACCAGCTCCTCGAGTAAGCTGCCGACGGCCGTGTTGAAGGCCGCGATTGCCGCATCGTTGGTACCGGTTGCCGCCGCCACCCGACGGGTAAAGCTGCGGCTGTCGGCGACCTCGCGCGACGGCAGCCGGAGCAGCCTTGCATGCAGCCGGACGTCGGCCACGTAGCCCGTGGCCTCCGGCTCGAGCTGGAACGCATCCAGCGTCGCCTGCAGCAGGAAGCTGCCGCGCAGGTCGTCCCGGTCAGTGCCCACCGCCGACAGGCGCCCGGAATCCTGGAAGGCCTGGACCATGGCCAGCTGCAGCATCGCCGTCGGCCGATCCGACCAGGCAACGTCGGCCAGACGCTCGACCCGGGCGCCGTCGGCGAGAATGGCGACGCGGGTCGTGTCCAGCGCACCCTCCGCGGTGGGTTCGGCCACGACCAGAACCCAGCCGGCCCGAGGCAGCCGCGGCGGCAGCTCGACCTTCGGCGTCAAGCGGTAGACGGTCGGCAACGGGGGTTGGCTGCCCACCAGCAGTTGCGCGCAGCCGCTCACCAGCAACGGCGCCGCGACGCCCCAGGCCAGGACGTGATGTCGTCGGGTCCGCCTCATTTCAGCCGTACCCCTTCTGCCGCCGGGTCGCCCAGGAGAAATCGTGTCGGGTTCTGGCGCAGATCGCGCACGGTGCGGCTGACCTCGCCGACCGCCCGATCCAGATCCTGGATCAGCCCCTGCAGCTGCGGCAGGCCACTCTGCGTGAACCCGACCACCGGCGGTTGAACCTGCTTGAGCAAGCTGGACACCTGCTCGCCGACGGTGCGGGCGTTGATCAGGGTCGCCTGCAGCTCCTCCAACGTCTGGGCCACAGGCGCCTCGGGTCCGTCGGTCAGTGCGCCTATCGACTTCATGGTCTCATTCGCCTGCGCCGTCAGGCTCGGCAGCGTTGCCATCGTTTCTTGCAGCTGGGCCATCAGGCCCGGCACCTGATTCAGGCTCTGCAGCAGAGGGCCGTCGGGGCTCGCCAGCGTGTCGGCGAGACGCGCCGTCGAGCGCAGACCCTGGGCCAGCTCCTGCGCTCCACCGTCGGCGGTCAGAAAGTTGAGCAGTTCCAGCAGCTGATCGACGCCGCGCGAGAGATTGGGTCGGTTGGCGATCAAGTCGCCCAGAGCCTGCTGCAGTCCCGTCTGCAGCGACGGGACGGACGGGATCTGATGGTAGTCGGTGTTGTTCGGAAAGCGCCGCGGCGTGGATCCGGGAAACATGCTGAGCTCGACGAACAGCTGACCCGTGATGATGCTGGCGAGATCGAGCCGGGCGCGCAGCCCCTGCTCGACGAGCGTGTCCAGGGTCTGGCGCCCGTTCTCGACACCTTGGATCGAATCCGTGTCGAGCTCGATCACGACCGGGATGTCCACCGCACCACGGTCCATTTGAAAGAGGGCCTGGATCTGGACCACGGAGCCGATCTGCACGCCGCGATATTTCACCGGCGCACCGACCGCCAGGCCCTCCAGCGAGTCGGTGAAGAAGATGACATAGCGCTTGGCGTCCTTGAACAGCGCGCCGCTGCCGAACACGACGGCAAAGCCGACCAGGATCACCAGAGCACCCAGGACGAAGGCACCCACCGCCGTGGCGTTGCTGCGCACGCTCAAACTGGTGTCTCCGCGACTGGGCGGCTCTCGCCGCCACTCAGGAATGCCACCAGCTCCGGGTCGCGACTCTCCGCCAGCAACTGCTTGGGCGGTCCGATCGCCGTCATAGTGTGGGTTTTCGCATCGAGATAGACGACCCGGTCGGCGACCCGGAAGATGCTCGCCAGCTCATGGGTCACGATGACGAAGCTCATACCCAACGTTCCCCTGAGATCAAGGATCAGGTCATCGAGGCGGTGGCTGGTGACCGGATCGAGCCCCGCCGACGGCTCGTCGAGAAACAGGATCTCGGGGTCGAGCGCCATCGCCCGGGCGATGGCGGCCCGCTTGGCCATGCCGCCACTGATCGCGGCCGGCAGAAAATCCTCGAACCCGGCGAGCCCGACCAGCGCCAGCTTGTAGGCGGCGACCGCGCGCGCACCCTTGGCGTCGAGATCGGTATAGAGCTCGAGCGGCATGGCCACGTTCTCGGCCAGCGTCATCGAGGTCCATAGTGCTCCGCCCTGGTACATCATGCCGAATCGACGGATCAGCGCCTCCTGCTCACGCGCGGCGGCCGCCCAGAAGTCCTGACCCTGGATTCGCACCGCACCCTGCTGTGGCGGGAGCAGTCCCGTGAGCACGCGCAGGAGCGTGCTCTTGCCGCAGCCGCTGCCGCCGATGACGCAGAGCACCTCGCCGGCCGTCACCGAAAAGTCGAGGTCGCGCTGCAGCACCCGGTCGCCGTAGCCGTAGGCCAGGCCGTCGACGGCGAGGAGGCTCGCCTCAGGGGATGCCGAGGACATGGTACAGCACGTTGATGACGGCATCGGCGACGACGATGCCTACGATCGAGGTGACGACGGCGGAGGTCGCGGCATTGCCGACGGCCGCCGCGTCCTGGCCGCAGCGCATGCCGCGCAGGCAGCCCGAGACGGCGACGATGATCCCGAAGACCGCGGCCTTGAACACGCCGCCGGCGAAATCGCCGATGCCGATCATCTGCTGCATCTGCTGCGCATATTGCAGCGGGTCGATGCCGAAGATGGCGACCCCGACGATCCCTCCGCCCAGGATGCCCATGAACATCGCGTAGCAGGCGAGCAGCGGCAGCATCAGCATCAGCGCCAGCATCCGTGGCACCACGAGGAACTCGACCGGCTCGACGGCCAGCGTGCGCAGCGCGTCGGTCTCCTGGTTGACCTGCATCGTGCCGAGCTCGGCCGCGAACGAGGCGCCGGTGCGGCCGGCCATGATGACCGCCGCCATCAGCGGGCCCATCTCCTGGGCCATGCCCGTGGTGACGAGGTTGGCCACATAGATCTGGGCCCCGAACATTTGCAGCTCGTTGCCGCCGGAGAAGGCCAGGATGAAGCCGGCGAGCAGGCCGATCAGGGTGACGATGGGCAGCGCCGCGGGCCCGGCTTGGAAAAAGACCCGCGCGACGTCCTGCACCCGAAACTTCGCTTTGCCGCGCACGAACACCAGGAACGCGAGGACGACCTCGCCGACGAAGCTGACGGCGTCGACGATGCCGGCCCACCAGGCGAACACGGCCAGACCGACGCGCGCGACGATCGGCGGTCGCACCTCGACGGAGCCCGTGGATCGCGACGGCACGGCCTGGGCGATCGCCAGCAGGCGGCGCAGGCCGTCGGGCGCCCCGTCGGCGACCAGGGCCGCACCCGCTGCCGAGGCGGCACCCGCCACCTGGTAGAGAAAGGCCGGAAGCACCGAGTCCCAGCGCCCCAAGGCCGACGCGTCGACGGTGAGCTGCTGGACGCCGCCGCTGCGGGTGGCCTCGGCGACGATCGCCTCGGCGGCGGCCACTGCTGCCGACAGCGTCCAGTCGCCGACAAACCGCAGCGATGCCACGGACCCGGGCAGGGTCTCGATGGTGACGGCCGCTGGCGAGGATGTACGCTCGTTCATGTCGCGGACGATAGGTAGCGAATCCAGGTCCCTCAACCGAAAACCCCGGCCGGGCCTGCCCGTGGGTGATTGCCGCAGCCCCAGCGTGACAAGCTTGTCGTGCTGATGTGCGCTTGACCGGCTGCGGCACGGCGCTAGGCTGCGGTCGGCCGTACGTCGCGCGTGGGAGAGACCGCCGCCCTGCCGATGGCAGGGGCGGGCGGCGCCGAAGGAGCAACCGCCCCGGAAACTCTCAGGCTAAAGGACCGCGTGCGAGAGGCCCTCTGAAGAGCGGATGCCCATGGCTGTTCGGGCATCCCACCGTAGGGGACGGCGGGCGGCTGCGGCCGGGCGCCGGAAACTCTCAGGTTCTATACAGAGGGGGCAGGACCGGGCTCGCCATCGGGGTGAGCCACTGCACAGCCGAGGTCCGTGCCCGTGAGCGATTTGAAACGTACCCCCCTGTACGAGCTGCACCAGGAGCTCGGCGCCCGTCTGGTGCCGTTCGCCGGCTGGGAGATGCCGGTGCAGTACCCGGCCGGGATCCTGGCCGAGCATCTGCACTGCCGCGCCGCCGCCGCGCTCTTCGACGTCTCCCATATGGGGCAGGTTCGCCTCGCCGGGGCAGATGCGGCTGCGGCGCTGGAGCGGCTGGTACCGGCCGACATCATGGGGCTGGCGCCGGCCCGCGCCCGCTACACCCAGTTCACCGATCAGGAGGGCGGCATCCTCGACGATCTGATCGTCAGCAACGCCGGCGACCATCTGTTCCTGGTCGTCAACGCCGGCTGCCGCGACGGCGACATCGCCCATCTGCGTGCCGGGCTCGAGCCGCGCGTCCGCGTCACCGAGCTCGCCGACCGGGCGCTGCTGGCCCTGCAGGGCCCGGCCGCCGCCGACGTTCTCGCCCGTCATGCGCCCGCCTGTACCGAGCTGCCGTTCATGGGTACCGCCGAGATGAGTGTCGGCAGCCTGCCCTGCCGCGTCTCGCGGCTGGGCTACACCGGCGAGGACGGCTACGAGATCTCCGTGGCCGCGGACGACGCCGTCGCGCTGGCGCGTCTGCTGCTGGCCGACGAGCAGGCCCGCCCGGCCGGCCTCGGCGCCCGCGATTCCCTGCGCCTCGAGGCCGGGCTCCCGCTCTACGGTCACGACATCGACACCGGCACGAGCCCCGTGGAGGCCGGCCTCGCCTGGTCGATCGCCAAGCGCCGGCGCCAGGAGGGTGGCTTCCCCGGTGCCGAGTCGATCCAGCGCCAGCTCGCCGAAGGTCCCAGCCGCAAGCTCGTCGGCATCAGGCCCGAAGGCAAGGCACCGGCCCGCGAGGGCACCGTGATCCAGGCCGCGGACGGGCGCCCGCTCGGCAGCCTCACCAGCGGCGGCTTCGGCCCATCGGTCGGCGGGCCGGTGGCCATGGGCTATGTCGAGGCCGGGGCCGCGGCGCCCGGCACCGAGGTGGTCCTGGTCGTGCGCGGCAAGGCGCTGCCCGCCCGGGTCACATCCCTCCCCTTCGTTCCCCGCCGCTACTACCGTTGAGCCGGAGACCTGCGATGGCGACTTTCTTCACCAAGGATCATGAGTGGGTGCGCCTCGACGGCGACACCGCCACCGTCGGCATCACCCAGCATGCGCAGGAGCAGCTGGGCGATGTCGTCTTCGTCGAGCTGCCCGAGGCCGACCGCGCGTTCGCCCAGGGCGACCAGGCGGCGGTGGTCGAGAGCGTCAAGGCGGCGAGCGAGATTTATGCCCCCGTCGGCGGCACCGTCATCGAGGGCAACAAGTCGCTGGAGGAGAACCCGGCCCTGGTCAACCAGGATGCCGAGGGCGAGGGCTGGTTCTTCAAGCTGTGCGTCGCCGACGCCGGCGAGACCGGCAGCCTCATGGACCGTGCCGCCTACGACGCCTATCTTGAGAGCATCGCCTGATCCATGCCCAGCGCCAGCCTGACCCGTATCGAGGCCGAGACCCGCGAGCCTTTCGCCGACCGCCATATCGGTCCCGGCGAGGCTGACCTGACCACGATGCTGGCGAGCCTGGGCGCCGCATCGCTGGCCGACCTCACCGACCGCGTCGTCCCGGCGGCGATCCGCACCGAGCGGCCCCTGGCGCTGCCCGCCGCCCGCACCGAGGCCGAGGCGCTGGCCGCCCTGCGGGGGATGGCGCAGCGCAACCGGATCGCCACCTCGATGATCGGCATGGGCTATTACGGCACCCACACGCCGGGCGTCGTGCTGCGCAACGTCCTGGAGAACCCCGGCTGGTACACCGCCTACACCCCCTACCAGGCCGAGGTCAGCCAGGGGCGGCTGGAGGCCGTGCTCAATTACCAGCAGATGGTGGCCGACCTCACCGGCATGGAGCTGGCCAACGCCTCCCTGCTCGACGAGGGCACGGCCGCGGCCGAGGCCATGGCGATGGCGGCCCGGGTCAGCCGCAGCAAGTCGCGGCTATTCTTCGTCGACGCCGGCTGCCATCCGCAGACCCTGGCCGTGCTGCGCACCCGGGCCCACCATCTGGGCATCGAGCTTAGGGAGGGCGACGCCTTCACCGAGCTGGACGGCCTGCAGGTCTTCGGCGCCCTGCTGCAGTACCCGGCCAGCGACGGCACCGTCCGCGACCCGAGCCCGGCCATCGCCGCCGTGCAGCGGCAGGGCGGCCTCGCCGTCGTCGCCACCGACCTGCTGGCGCTGACCCTGCTCACCCCGCCGGGCGAGCTCGGGGCCGACATCGTCCTGGGCTCGGCCCAGCGCTTCGGCGTGCCCATGGGCTATGGCGGCCCGCACGCCGCCTTCTTCGCGACCAAGGAAGCCCACAAGCGCGCCATGCCGGGCCGCATCATCGGCGTCTCGGTCGACAGTCGCGGCCAGCCGGCCCTGCGCATGGCGCTGCAGACCCGCGAGCAGCACATCCGCCGCGACAAGGCGACCTCTAACATCTGCACCGCCCAGGTGCTGCTGGCGGTGATGGCCGGCTGCTTTGCCGTCTATCACGGGCCGGAGGGCCTGACCCGCATCGCCCGGCGCGTCCACGGCCTGACCGCCCTCCTGGCCGGCGCCCTGCGCACCATCGGCATCGAGGTCGCGAACACCGCCTTCTTCGACACGCTGACCCTGTCCGTGCCGGGC
>JAPJRA010000066.1 GCA_030824835.1 Geminicoccaceae bacterium
TGTGAGCGTTGTCCCCGCCTTGTCGGTGCCGCATCGGGTCCGCGTCATCGTCAACGCCGAAGGCGGTGCGGTTCGCGCCGAAGCTCATCACATTGGGGCAGCGCGATCGGTTGGACAGCGGCCGCCTCTGGCTGTTCCTTGCCAAGCAGCGTACGCGGGTGGAACTGATAGGGCTCGCGCTGCGCGCCGCCATCGGCCGGATCGACGAGGTGCGCGACTTCGAGCAGCTCGACAGCCCGACATTGGAGATCGACATGCGTGCTAGCCGGGTCCACGTGGCCACCGACGGCGAGGTGACGGTGATGCGGCTGCCGCTGCATTATCGCTCGCGGCTGCGGGCCTTGAGGGTCTTTGCCGCCCCGAAGCCAGCAGCTTCGGCCGAGTGATGCGGACGATCGCCCAAATCTCGGATCTGCATTTCGGCCGCCACGACGAGGCGGTAGTCGAGGCGTTGCTGGCGAGCCTGCGGGATTCCGGCAGCGACCTGGTCGTCATCAGCGGCGATTTCACCCAGCGCGCCCGGCGCGCCGAGTTCGCAGCCGCACAGGCCTTTCTCGACCGGCTGGCCATGCCGGTGCTCGTGGTACCCGGCAATCACGACGTGGCCCCGCTGTTTCGGCCGTTGACCCGGATGTTCCGGCCGATGTCACGCTACGAGCGGTTCGTCTCGGCGGACAGGCAGCCGTTTTTCGCCGACGCCGAGATCGCCGTCCTCGGCATCGACACCGCGCGGCGGCTGCCGGGCAAGAACGGGCGGGTATCGCTGAATCAGATGGCAGCCATCCGCGAGATCCTGGGACCCTTGCCCGATCACCTCTTCAAGGTGTTGGTCACCCATCATCCTCTGGCCGTGCCACGGCTGGCCGGGGCCGTGGAACTGGCCGGTCGCGCCAGCCGCGCGCTCGATGCGGCGGCCGACGCCGGCGTGCACCTGCTGCTGTCCGGCCATTACCATCGCTGGGCCAGCGGCGAAGCCCTGGTCCACATGGCACAGGAGCGATCGGTGCTGGTGGTTCACGCCGGCACCGCGGTCTCGACCCGGACCCGCGGCGGTGAAGCCAACAGCTACAACCTGATCCGGCTCACCGGCGAGGCGCTGACCATCTCTGTCATGGGGTGGCGTGAGGCGGGCGGCTTTGCCGAGATCGAACGGGGATCGTTCGTGCTCGGTGCCAGCGGCTGGAAAGCCGCCCGGGCAGACTGAAGCCACCGATCGGCCCTTCCCCCACCGCGTCGAAGGGTCTATCGCGTGGACGCCGCGACGAGCAGGTCGGGCAGCGATCCGAGCGTGGCATGTCCGCGCGCAACCCCAGGGCCCAGCGATGCGAAAACCCCGGCCACGCCCCGCCCGCCAGCGGCAGTCCAAGCCCGCCGGCCCAAGCCGGACGGTACCGCCCAAGGTCGTCACCGCTACACCGACCCAGTTCGTCCGCAGGCAGCGTGCGGAGCCCGCCGCCTATGCCAAGATTCGTAGCAACCCGAAGTTCCAGGAGCTCATCCGGCAGCGCAATAGGCTGGCTGGCATCCTGTCGCTGGCGATGCTCGCGATCTATTTCGGCTTCATTCTCCTGGTGGCCTTCGGGAGCAGCCTGCTCGGCACGCCGCTCGGTGGCGGCATGGTCATGACCGTTGGCATCCCCATCGGCCTGTTCGTCATCGTCTCGGCCTTCGTGCTGACCGGCATCTATGTCAGCAAGGCCAACACCACCTTCGACGACCTGAACGCCCAGGTTCTTTCAGAGGCGAAATAGGCCGATCTCACTTCGATGGCTACCGCGCGGCCGGCATTGGAGGCCGAGCGCCGCGCGAGCGGCCGATTCCCGCCCGCTTGCCCAGGCCGCGCACCGCTCCGCCGATTTGCGCCGCGAGGCCGGCGACGCGCGCTGTAACCGCCGGCCCAATCACCGGTTGCCGACGGCGGGCTTTGGTCAGGCCCCAGAACCTGGCGATATGCCAAGTCGACGAGATGCCGACATCAGCCATGAACGGACCGGCGACGCCGTAACGACCCTGGCCATCCCCGGCCCGGATCGGCACCGCATGGTCGAGACCCGGGACGCGGTAGATCTCGACCACGTCGCGACGTCGGGCGTCGCGCCAGACACGACGGGTGGCACCGCCGTCGACGATGGCCTGAGCGGCTGGTTTTGGGTCGAGGCCGTGCAGGTCGAGCCATTGCTTCACGACCTCCTCGGCGTTGCTCGGTGCTACCGTGGTGTCGGCGTCGCCGTGCCAGACAGATATGAGGGGCCACGGGCCAGCATGGGTCGACGCCATCCGCACGAGGTCGCCCCACTCGGAGGCGCTGCGGCTCGGGCCTTCGGCCATGCTGCTCATCGCTTCACGCGCGCTCGTGGCGCTCCGGTAGGGCAGGCCGGCCAGGATCGCTCCACCCGCGAAGAGCTCGGGATAGGTCGCCAGCATCACCGAAGCCATCGCACCACCTGCAGATAAGCCGGTAACGTAGACACGGCTGGTGTCGAGGTCGTGCTCGACCAGCATTCGCTCGATCATGCGCCGAATGGACAGTGCCTCGCCCCGATCGCGCTGAGCGTCGTGCGGCTCGAACCAATCGAAGCAGCAATAGGCATTGTTGATGCGCTTCTGCTCCGGGAACAGCACGGCAAAACCGTGCTCGTCGGCGAGCTGCGACCAGCCAGTGCCCTGGTCGTAGGCCGAGGCGGTCTGCGCGCAGCCGTGCAGCGCCACGACCAGTGGCGCCCGCCGCGGCAGGTCGTCCGGGAGGTGGTACAGCATCCGGAGATTGCCCGGATCGGCTGCCGGAGGTGCCGCCTCCACGAGACGAGTAGGCGCACTGTCGGGTGCGCCGAGCAGGATTTCCCGCCAGTGATGACGAAGCTCGGCCAGGCCGGCAGCGGTATGATTCAGCAATGCGAGCATGGATCGACTTCCTTTCTAACCGCGCAACGGCAAGCTCAGACTTGAGTGGGCGCAGGCCGGCGGTGCGGTTTGGGGGACGGCTCGTCTACCCCGCTTCCGATCTATTTGGAGTAGCGCGGCGGCATGGGCACAGGCGATGCTGCATTGCACAAATGTGCCGGCATGGGGGAATAGGTTATCATTAATTTTGAGTTAGTTAGCCTGACATGGCCTGAATATTGCGCTGCGGTATAGCCGTGCCAAGCGAACCAATCAGGCAAGTCTGCCATCGCATTTCGGCGTAGCTGCAGGTTTTAGCTTGTACTAAATCTCTTGGAAGCTATCTAACCTACCGGCAGCGGAACCAGCATAGGAGTCGGCCCGAGATGGCCAGCGAAGCCCCATCGATAGGTGTCGATGAGCTGCGGAGTCTGGCGGAGGTACATCGGTCGATACCGGTGTCGCGCTCGGGAAATCCGATGCGCCGTCTGATGGCGTTCGTGGGTCCCGGCTATCTGGTCGCCGTCGGGTACATGGACCCCGGCAACTGGGCCACGGACCTCGCTGGAGGCTCCGCCTTCGGCTACACGCTGCTGTCGGTCGTCCTGCTCTCGAACCTGATGGCGATCCTGCTGCAGTCGCTGGCGGCCCGGCTGGGCATCGCGACCGGCCAGGATCTGGCTCAGGCCTGCCGAGCGCATTACCCTCCGGCCATCAATTTCGCGCTGTGGGCATTGTGCGAGATCGCCATCATCGCCTGCGATCTCGCCGAAGTGATCGGTACCGCCATAGCGCTGCAGCTGTTGTTCGGCCTCCCGCTGCTGCTGGGTGCCACGCTGACCGCACTGGATGTACTGCTGATCCTGCTCCTGCAGCAGCGCGGCTTCCGCTATCTCGAAGCCTTCGTCATCAGCCTGATCACGGTGATCGCGGTCTGTTTCGTGATCGAGATTGTGCTGGCGGACCCAGTCTGGGGCGATGTCGCGTTCGGCTTCGTGCCGCAGCCGGAGATCCTGACCAACCCGGCCATGCTCTATATCGCCATCGGCATCCTCGGTGCCACGGTGATGCCGCACAATCTCTACCTGCACTCCTCGATCGTGCAGACTCGCCGCTGGGAACAGACGCCCAAGGGCCGGCGCGAGGCCTTGCTGTTCGCGACCATCGACAGCACCGTGGCCCTCAGCCTCGCCCTCTTCGTCAATGCGGCGATCCTGATCCTGGCGGCAGCGGCTTTCCATACCACCGGGCAGACCGAGGTTGCGGAGATCCAGGACGCCTATCAGCTCCTTGCGCCCACCCTCGGCGCCGCGGCGGCCAGCACGCTGTTCGCACTTGCCCTGCTGGCGTCGGGGCAGAACTCGACGATCACCGCCACCCTAGCCGGCCAGATCGTGATGGAAGGCTTCCTCCGGCTGCGTCTGGCGCCGTGGCTGCGTCGGGCGGTGACCCGGCTGCTGGCCATCGCCCCGGTGCTCGTCGTGGCCTGGCTCTACGGCGAGAGCGGCACCGCACAACTGCTGGTCCTGAGCCAGGTGGTCCTCAGCCTGCAGCTGCCCTTTGCCGTGGTGCCGCTGGTACGCTTCACCACCGACCGGACCAAGATGGGCGAGCTGGTGGCGCCACGCTGGGTGGCGGTGCTGGCCTGGATCGTTACCACCATCATCATCACCCTGAACATGAAGCTGCTGTACGACTTCGCCACGGGCGGCTGAGCCCGCGGCTAGACGACATGGGCCGGTGCCTGTGGGCATGGGGTAGCCGAACCGCAGATCTCGACCTGGACCGTGATGTGCGCGATGCCGAACTGGTGGTGCAGGTCGTGGCGCAGGCGAGCGAGCAGGCCGTCATCCATGGCCTCGGCCGGCCGTACCAGATGCACCGTGAGCGCGGTCTCGGTGGTGCTCATGCCCCAGATATGCAGATCGTGCACTTCCTGGACGTCGGGCTGGCCGGCCAGATAGGCCTCCACGGCATGGGGATCGATATTGTCGGGCACGGCATCCATCGCGAGATTCACCGAGTCGCGCAGCAAGCCCCACGTGCCCACAGTGATCACGGTCGCGATCAGGATGCTGACCACCGGATCCAGCCATAGCCAGCCGGTCAGCATGATGACCGCCGCAGCGATGACGACGCCGAGAGATACCGCGGCGTCGGCCACCATATGGAGGAAGGCGCCCTGGATGTTCAGGTCGGCCTTGCGGCCGGCCATGAACAGCATGGCCGTCCCGGCGTTGACGGCGATTCCCACCGCGGCGACCCAGATGACGACGCCGCCGTCGATCGGCGTGGGGTCGCCAAAACGCCGAATCGCTTCCCACATGATGCCGCCCACGGCGATCAGCAGCACGACGGCATTGGCCAGGGCCGCCAGGATCGAGCTACGCCGGTAGCCGTAGGTCCGCCGCGGTGTCGGCGCGCGACGCGACAGCCATGCCGCCCCCCACGCCAGCAGCAGACCGAACACGTCTGACAGGTTGTGCCCCGCGTCAGCGATCAACGCCAACGAGTCGGCGACATAGCCGTAGAACGCCTCGATCAGGACGAAGCCGAGATTGAGGGAGACGCCGATCGCAAACGCGCGGCCGAAATCCTTCGGCGCGTGGTCGTGGGCATGATCGTGCGCGTGGGCCATCATTTCTCCGTCGAAATCGGGTAGCGCTGCTAGACGCAACTGGCCGACTTGCGGCGTGCCCGCAAGCCATTCCAACCTGCAACCCTTACGTGGCCCGGCGGCCCTGATCAGCTTGACCATGCGCGCAGGTGTGCGCCATCGTTCACCTGGATAGGAACACGCCCGGCACCGGGTGCGTGGTTTCTCGCTGCATGAGGCTCGGATGGCATGGCGGTAGCGGACGCGGAGCGCAGTGCCGGCATGCCGATGGCCGCGACACCAGCCCCCGTCATTGATGTCCGCGGCGTGACGCTCACCTTCGCCACCGCCGACGGCCCAGTCTACGCGCTGGCCGATATCGACCTGGCGATCGCAGGCGGCGAGTTCGTCTCGCTGATCGGGCCGTCAGGCTGCGGGAAAACCACGCTGCTGCGCGTCATCGCCGATCTCGAGCAGCCGACCAACGGCCTGATCCGCGTCAACGGCGTCAGCCCCCAGGCGGCACGGCGGGAGCGCCAGTACGGCTACGTGTTCCAAGCCCCGGCGCTGTTTCCCTGGCGCACGGTGGAGCGTAACGTGACGCTGCCGCTCGAGGTGATGGGAGTGCCGGCGGCCGAGCGACGGCGACGGGCCGCGCACTGGCTGGAGATGGTCAACCTGCAGGGCTTTGCCAAGAAGCACCCCTGGCAGCTTTCCGGCGGCATGCAGCAGCGAGCCTCCATCGCCCGGGCCCTCTCCTTCGACCCCCAGCTGCTACTGATGGACGAGCCGTTCGGCGCGCTCGACGAGATCGTCCGCGACAAGCTGAACCTGCAGCTGCTGCGGCTGTGGGCGGAGACCAGGAAGACGGTGGTGTTCGTCACCCATTCCATTCCCGAGGCGGTGTTCCTGTCGACCCGCATCGTCGTCATGTCGCCCCGTCCCGGCCGGATCATCGATGTGATCGACGTCGACCTCCCGGCCGACCGGCCGCTCGACGTCCGCGAGACGCCCGGGTTCCTGGCCATCGCCCAGCGTGTCCGCGACGGGCTGCGCGCCGGCCATTCCTATGACGACTGAGGTGCTGCCACGGCGTCGGGCGACGGCACGCCGGCCAAGGCTGCTGGCCGGGCACGCCGGTCCGGTCGGCGTCGTCGTTCTGGCGCTCCTGATCCTCTGGTACGTGGCCGCCGCCTGGATGAACGCGCCCTTCGCGCGTCAGATCGCACCTGATCCCGCCGCGATGAGCATGGGCGATCTCCTGGCCGCGACGATGACGCTGGAGCGGCCATTGCTGCCGGCGCCACATCAGGTGGCGGCAGAGCTCTACCGGACGGTGCTGGCCACCCCGGTCAACTCCAGGCGCAGCCTCGTCTACCATGCCTGGGTGACGCTGGCCTCGACGCTGCTGGGCTTTGCCATCGGCACCGCTGTCGGCATCGGGTTGGCCGTGCTGATCGTCCACGCCCGGGCCCTGCAGAAGAGCCTGCTGCCCTGGATCATCGCCTCGCAGACGATCCCGATCCTGGCCATCGCGCCCATCGTCATCGTGGTGCTGGGCTCGATCGGCCTCAAGGGCGTCGTGCCGAAGGCGCTGATCTCCGCGTATTTGTGCTTCTTCCCGGTGACGATCGGGCTGGTGAAGGGCCTGACCTCGCCCGAGCCGATGCAGCTCGACCTGATGCGCACCTACCACGCGAGCGGCTGGCAGACCTTCTGGAAGCTGCGCTGGCCGGCTTCGGTGCCGTTCCTGTGTGCGGGCCTCAAGGTCGCGATCGCGATCAGCCTCGTCGGCGCCATCGTGGCCGAGCTGCCTACGGGCGCCCAGGCTGGACTTGGCGCCCGGCTGCTGACCGGCTCCTATTACGGCCAGACCGTGCAGATCTGGGCGGCTTTGTTCGCCGCTGCCATTGTCGCCTCGGCGCTGGTGGCGCTGACTGGGTTTGCCGAGCGGCTGACCCTGCGCGCGATGGGGCTGCGCCGTTGAGCGCGGGCAGTCTCGCCACCCCCCGGGCCATGATTGTCCTCAGCCGGCCACGCATGGCCCTTTGGATCCTGGCCGGGTTCCTCGTGGCGCTGAGCATCGCCTTTCCGCTGAGCGGCGGCGATCGGGAGTTCCCCCTGCCGCCGCTGGTCTTGGCCGCCGCATTCCTCGCGATCGGCGCCACCGGCAGCCTGGATCTGCGGCGGATCGGCCTCCTGGCGGCACTGGTGGTCCTGGGTGCGGCCGTGGCGCTGGAGATCGTCCATCGACCGGCCGAGGCCGGGGCGGCCGCCATGGGCTTCTGGCTGCTGGTCCTGGGCCTGTGGCTCGCCGCTTGGCTCACCATCGACGCGCTGGCCGGGATCGAGCTCCTCGGCCGCTGGCCCCAGCGCCTGCTCGACCTCGCGGTCGCGGTGGCCTTCGGCGCCGTCCTGCTGTTCCTGTGGGAGGTGGCGACGGTGGGCTTCGGCGTGCCGGCCGTGCTGATGCCCAGCCCGTCCGCGATCGGCGCTCGCATCGCGGCCTCGCTACCGACCCTCTGGGCCGACTTCGCGCAGACCTTCCTCAAGGCAGTGCTCGCCGGCTGGCTGCTCGGCTGCGGCGCCGGCTTCCTGGTGGCGATCCTGGCCGACGCCGTGCCGTTCCTGCGCCGTGGCCTGCTGCCGCTGGGCAATTTCGTGGCGGCCCTGCCCATCATCGGCATCGCCCCCATCATGGTGATGTGGTTCGGCTTCGACTGGCAGTCCAAAGCCGCCGTGGTCGTCGTGATGACCTTCTTCCCGATGCTGGTGAACACCGGGGCCGGGCTCGGCGCCGCCGGCGCGCTCGAACTCGACCTGATGCGCTCCTACGGTGCCGGCTGGGCCACCACGCTGCTCAGGCTGCGGCTGCCGGCGGCGATGCCGTTCATCTTCAACGCGCTCAAGATCAACTCCACCCTGGCGCTGATCGGCGCCATCGTCGCCGAGTTCTTCGGCACCCCCACCGTGGGCATGGGCTTTCGCATCTCGACCGAGGTCGGCCGGATGAGCCTGGACATGGTGTGGGCCGAGATCCTGGTGGCAGCCGTGGCGGGCTCGGCCTCCTACGCCCTGCTGGCGCTGCTGGAGCGTCTCGTCACCTTCTGGCATCCTTCCTACCGTCGGCCATGAACCCATGCACCCGGAAGAATAAGGTACGGACCATGCGCAACACGCTCCTGACAGCCGCGGCCCTGGCCGTGCTCGCCACCGGCGCGGCCGAGGCCGCCGACAAGGTGACCCTGCAGCTGAAATGGGTCACCCAGGCCCAGTTCGGCGGCTACTACGTGGCCAAGGATCAGGGCTTCTACGACGAGGCCGGGCTCGACGTGACGATCAACCCCGGCGGCCCCGACATCGCCCCGCCGCAGGTGATCGCCGGCGGTGGGGCCGATGTCATCGTCGACTGGATGCCCTCGGCCCTGGCCAGCCGCGAGAAGGGCGTGCCGCTGGTCAACATCGCCCAGCCGTTCAAGCGCTCGGGCATGATGCTGACCTGCCGCAAGGACACGGGGATCACGACGCCCGCCGACTTCAAGGGCAAGACGCTGGGCGTCTGGTTCTACGGCAACGAGTACCCGTTCCTGTCCTGGATGGCCAAGCTCGGCATCCCGACCGACGGCTCGGCGCAAGGGGTCAAGGTGCTCAAGCAGGGTTTCAACGTCGACCCGCTGCTGCAGAAGCAGGCCGACTGCATCTCGACCATGACCTACAACGAGTACTGGCAGGTGCTGGACGCCGGCATCAAGCCCGAGGACCTGGTCGTGTTCAAGTACGAGGACCAGGGCGTGGCCACGCTCGAGGACGGGCTCTACGTGCTGGAGGGCAAGCTCAAGGACCCGGCCTTCGTCGATGTCATGGCCCGCTTCGTCACCGCCAGCATGAAAGGTTGGGAGTGGGCCCGGGAGCACCCGCAGGAGGCGGCTGCGATCGTGCTCGAGAACGACACCACCGGGGCCCAGACAGAAGAGCACCAGGTGCGGATGATGGGCGAGATCAACAAGCTGACCGCGGGCACCGACGGCAAGCTCGCCGAGGCCGACTACCAGCGCACGGTCAAGACCCTGCTCGGCGGCGGCTCCGACCCGGTCATCACCAAGGAGCCGACCGGTGCCTGGACCCATGCCGTGACCGACGCCGCCCACCTCTAACGGCGTCGACGAGGCAGGGGAGCCGCGCATGCGGCGGACGATCCTGGCGGCGGCCCTGCTGGCCGCGATCGGTGGTGGCGCCGCTCAGGCCCACCACCAGCAGCTCACCCTGGCGCTGGGCGGGCCGCTGCAGGCCCGCTTTGCCGGCTACTTCGTGGCCGACTACCAGGGCTTCTACGACGAGGGCGAGGTCGCGGTGCGGATCGAGCCCGGAGGTGGCGCCCAGGCGCTCGCCGACGGCCGGGCCGATATCGTCGTGGCGACGCTGCCCGAGGCCCTGGCCGCGCGCGCAGGGTATCGCCCTGGTCAATATCGGGCAGATCTTCGAGCGCTCGGGCGCCGGCCTGACCTGCCGCAAGGACGCCGGCATCACGAGCCCGCACGATCTCGCCGGCAGGACGGTGGGCCTCCGGCCGGACGGCGACCCCTATCCTCTGCGTGCCTGGCTGAAGCAACTCGGCCTCGCGACCGACGGCTCGGCCCGGGGAGTCGTCCTGCTCGACCAGGGCCGGGGCGTGGACCTGCTGCTGCAGCGGCGGGCGGGCTGCATCTCGACCGAGACTTCGAGCAGCAGCTGGAGCTCGAGGATGCCGGGCTGCAGGCCGCCGACCTCACCGTCTTCAGCTACGAGGAGGAAGGGGTGGCGACCCTGGCCGACGGGCTCTACGTGCTGGCGGGGGAGCTTGAGGATCCGGACCGTGTGCAGAGCCTGGGCGCCTTTCTGCACCACAGCATGCGGGGCTGGCTCTGGGCTCGCCGGAACCCGGTGGAGGCGGCCCGGATCGTGCTCGAGCACGACAGCGGCCACCGGCTGAGCGAGAGGCGGCAGGTGCGGGTGATGGCGGCGGTCAACCGGCTGACCGCCGGCGGCACGGGCGCGCTCTCCCGCGCCGCCTTCGCCCGTACCGTCGGGGTGATGGAGGCTGCCGGCGCCACGGGGCTGGCCGCGGCAGCCGAAGGTGGCTGGAGCGACGAGGTGGTGGCTGCGGCTGGTCTGGGCACGCTGGCACCGTCGCCCGCACCGTAGTGGCGCTGGGTCTCGGGCATGGGCGGCAGTGTTGGTGTTGTGGTGTTGGTTGCGGGGGCAGGATTTGAACCTGCGACCTTCAGGTTATGAGCCTGACGAG
>JAPJRA010000067.1 GCA_030824835.1 Geminicoccaceae bacterium
CGCGATCGCCGTTTCGGCCTGGGTGGTCGTCAGCCCGGCCACCGGAATGGCGCCGACCAGCGGCAGCGCCACGGTGCCGGTATCGGTGATGCGAAACTCGCCGGTCAGGCGCGGATCGTTGAAGACCGTGACGCGCAGCTGGTCGCCCGCCCCGAGCCTATAGGCGCCCGCCGTGGTCTCCGGCAGCGGCGGCAGGTTGGCGCCGGGCGTGGCGCAGGCGGCCACCAGCAGCGACAGGCCCAGCACCATTCCGCGCAGCGCACGAGGGCCAGCGGCAGTCAAGAAAGCAGGGCGAGACATGGGGCACTCCCGGAATAGAGAATTTTTGAGAAAAGCATGACACTGTATCAAAGACTGTCACGCCGGTGAACGCACGTCACATTGAAGCGGCCACGCTCGAGGCCCCGCGACTACAAGGCGAAGCGCAGCCTGACTTGAAACTGGTTGATCCCGTATTCGCGCGCGCCATCCGGCGCCGAAAGGCGCTCCGTGTGCTGATAGCTGGCGAGCACCGACATGTTGCGGTTCAGCAGCCATTGCGCGCCGACCAGGACAATACCGTCGGTGACATTGCCCTGCTGCGGATAGTCGCGATGCTCGGCCCGCAGCTCACCGGTGACGATGACGTTGCGCAGAAGCTCATGGTCGACGGTGAGCCGTCCCTGGGTGCGCGTATAGCTGACGTTGCTGGCGCGGATGGATTCCTCGATGGTGCGCGAAACCGCCAGGGTCGCCGTGGTCAGCTGCGTCGGCAGATAGGTCAGCTGGCCTTCGAATGCTGGCCCGCTCAACGTCTTCAATGCCGGGGAATCATAGGTCCGTTCACGGTAGCCGGCCAGCAGGCGGGCCTGCCAGAGGCCTGTCAGGTCGTAATTGATACCGGCCTGAACCTCCCAGGTGAAGGAATCCCGCCCGCTCTGGCCGGACTGCTGGTAGTTGATGTCCTGCAGGCGGACCAGGGTCAGGATCTCGCGGCCCTCGACAATGCTGTAAGCCGCCTGGACCTCGCCTAGGATCGTGTCGTAGTCATTGACATTGTTGAAAACGCGGACGCCGTTGACGTCCGAATTCTCATAGCGAATGGTCCTATATTCCGCGGTGCCGGTCAGGGCCAGGCGATTGAAGGCCGCGGTGCCACCGACCAGGAAGATGTCGCTGTCATAGGGGATGGGCTCGTTCAGGCCGCCGGCCTGCACGTCGAAATTGTCCACCTCGAGATGCGAGCGGGTGTGCGTGTAGCTGGCTCGCAGAGATGAGGCCCGGCCGATATCGTAGCGGCCGGCGATGCCGACGCTGAAGTCGTTCCAGTTCTGATTGCTGTTGCTGAAGTGCTGCCGGCTCGATTGCGAGGCGGTCAGGCCCAGCGCATGCCGCGTCCAGAAGCTGTTGGCCGAGACATTGACGGTCTGCGCGAAGAAGCCGTCTTCCACGTCCTCGCCCGTGCCGGGCTGCAGGTTGTCGTCATAGCCCACGCCGGCCTCCACCGCGCCGTCGAGGCGGAAGCCGGAGAGGCGCACGCCAGCCGGATCGTAATCGGGCCGCGGCCGGGACCGGACGGTGACGCCACGCTGGGTGTCCTGCGGGCTCATGGTCTGCGGTGGCTCAGGGGCCGATTGGGCGTGAGCAGGCGCGGCCATTCCAGCCATTGCGGCCGGAATGGCGAGAGCCACCAGACCGTGCAGACAGGAGGCACGCCATGATGGGAAGGGCCGGAGAGAAGGGGCGGCAGTGTCTGCCTTCCTGCCGGCGACGTTCTTCTTCTGCAGACGCATTCAGAGGGCCCTACCCAATCTCGTTCTCTCCCGCATCCCTATGCATGCGGCATGGGATTGTCCCATGAAAACCCACCGGATCAAGCCTTTGCCGCACGTCCCGCGAGAGTGTCGATACAACCGTTGCTTTTCTGCACGCACCTTGCCGACGGCCACTCAATGCCTTTGCGCGCCATGCGACTGGGGGGTTAACTCCGGGCCACGCTGACCAGTCTTTGCGAAACGGGCGGTCGCGACGGATGCAGGAGGACACCTTCATCAGTCAGTTCCACCCGCGCTTCCGGATAGGCCGCGACAGCAGGAGCAAGGGACTTCCTGAAATCTCTCTTGAAGGTATGCAGTTCTGAATAGCTGGAGCCAAACTGATCCCTCAGGGCAGTCCAGCGCACTGGCGTCGGACCGCGTAGCGTGTGCAGCCTGTAGGCAAGCC
The DNA here is from genome assembly GCA_030824835.1 of Geminicoccaceae bacterium. GTDB lineage: Bacteria > Pseudomonadota > Alphaproteobacteria > Geminicoccales > Geminicoccaceae > Benzoatithermus. The sequence continues at coordinate 2,203 of JAPJRA010000067.1, forward strand.
AGATGTAGAGATCGAGGCTGGCGCTGCGATTGCCGAGTTCGCGCAATGCGGTCTCCTGCAACGGCACCGGATGCTGGCGCATGGCATCGAAGAAAACCTCATCAAGAACCACGCGGTCATCCCACATCTCGGTCTGACGGAGATCCTCGCCCTGCTCCGAGAAGCGCAGGCCGGAACGCACGAAGCGGCCCGCCGCCCAGCCTTCCGTGCCCTCGCCCTCCCAGAAGAATTTCAGGCTGCAAGCGGCGATCCGCGCCGCCTGCTCGCGCAATGCCTTGCCTGTCTCGCCGCCCCAGGAAAGACCCATGCGACCCAGCCAATCCCGCATGGAGCGGCCCAGCTCGACCTCGCGGCTGTTTGTCCTGGCGGCCTGGGTCTGCAGGTAGAGCAGGATCATCCTGGCTCTGGCGCCATACGGGACGCCATGCAGTTTCGGCGCGCCACGGGCCAGCCTGAGACGACCGGGCTCCACCAGCAGCGTGACGCGGTGCCCCCGCTTCTCCCAGGCGCTGTCATCGGGGAGTCGCTTGTGGGGCAGGGATGTCAGGCAGAAGCCCGTATAAGTAATCCCAATGCGGCTGGCATCATCAGCCAGGACCTCCGCAGCGATATCCACCAGGGCCTTGCGCTCCGGAGGGACCATGGCGCGCGCCTGATCCCTGCCATGGAGTAGGACCAAGTGGCGTACACCATGCGCTGCATCTTCCTGCATGGCCCTCTCTGCCAAAGCTTGGCCCTAGTTGCCGGGAGAGGACGGCTGCCGTCAATGGGGGGATAACTCCGGTCTCTATGTAGTTAACTAGTAGATTCTTATTAGTTGAATCCGGAGTTATCCCCCCGGGATAAGCCCGCTTTTCGGAGTTAACCCCCCAATTCCCGGAGTTAACCCCCTGGGATAGATGCCTTGTTCTGTGGATAATTCCTGACCGTCCGGAAGGGTCGGAGTTATCCCCCCGGGACAATGTGGGCGAATCGGGCATGGCCTACCGGCCCCGGAAAACCGAAGGGCGCGGCCCCTTCGGAGCCGCGCCCTGGATGTTCTCGACGGCGCCCGGCGACGCCGTCAGGCCGCGTAGAGCGCGTCCTGCTCGGAGCGCAGTCGATCGATCATCCGGCCTTCCGGAATCTCGACGTCGTCATAAGTCAGCACCGCATCCTTCGGGACATCGCGCTTCAGCGTACAGCCGAAGGCCAAACCCATCGGCAGCAAACCCTCGCGGCGCGAGGTCGCGTAATCTTCGCACTGGCCGTAACTCATGTAGCCGCCCAGGGCATCGATCGTCTCGCCCGCCTTCAGATTGATCTTGGCGGTGGTGATGACATCGACGCGGGGGCCATCGATCGGCTGGATGACCGGATCCTGGCACAGCACGACTCGCGCCACGGAAAGCGGCACCTCGAAATGGCAGAGGTGATAGGGCGTGTAGAAACTGTAGAGTGGCCCGGTGCCCAGCTTGTACAGGTTCAGGTAGTGCTTCTGCTTGGGATCGTCATGCGTGGCCAGGACATAGACGCCAGGGCCCGGCTTGCTGCCGACGACATAGTCGACGATGCCCCCCTTCTCCCGCAGCATGTCGATGTCGTAGGACTTGGTCAGTTCATCGACATGGCCGGCATGGTTGAGGCCGATCATGCCGCGCCGGGCCACCGTCATGCCCGTGGCATTGGCGACGATCGCCTGCTCGAAGCTGATCTTGGTGCCATCCGCGAAGCTGGTCACCATGTAGGGATCCTGCCCCCATTGGGCGGCAAAGCCGGCCTGGGTGGTCGGATTGCGGTAGGGATCCTGCAGCCCCTTGATATTGCCGCAAACCAGCGGCGTCAGGCCGATGGAAACCACGAAGCGGTAGAGATTCATCTGCACGCCGGGCTGGTCGCCGTCGCAGCCCGTGAAGATGACACCCGCCGCATCGGCCTTGCGCTTGAGCAAGGGCCCGACCGTCGCATCGAGCTCGGCATTCATCGAGACCATGTGCTTGCGGTTCTCGATGGCCGCCAGGGTGATGGCGGCGCCGTATTCGATGGCGCCGGTGGCATCGATCAGGCAATCCAGGTCCGGATTGCGGCAGAGCAGCAGCGGATCCTGGGTGATGGCGGCCCGGCCCTGGCGGATGCAATCGGCCAGGGCATCATCGGTCTCCACCACCGCGATATCGGTGACGCCGGCCTGCTCGAAGGCCAGGCGGGCCTTGTCGAGGCTGCGATTGCAGATCACCGCCAGCGTCATGCCCGGGACCGAGTTGACGATCTGGTTGGTGACGCCCTTGGCCATGAAGCCGGCCCCGAACATGCCGACCAGGACCGGCTTGCCGGAAGCCTCGCGCTGCCGCAGCAGCCTGTCATAGATCATGATGGTTCTCTCAGCGCCTAGCGCAGGCCGCGCAGTTGCTCGACCCCGTGGAAATCGGGATCGAAGGCCGGCCAGTTGAGGTCCTTCTCGGAGGCGATCTCCGGCTGCAGCGGCCACTCGATGCCGAGATGCGGATCGTTGTAGCGCAGGCCACGCTCACCGCCGGGCATATAGGGGTCGCTGACCATGTAGAAGGCTTCGGTGTTGTCGCGCAGGGTGATGAAACCATGCGCGAAACCCCGGGGGACATAGAGCATCTTGCGGTTCTCGGCGCTCAGCTCGACGCCGAACCACTTCCCCTCGCTGGGTGAGCCGGGGCGCAGATCGACGATGACGTCGAACAGCGCACCCTGAAGGCAGCGCACCAGCTTCACCTCCGCGGCCGGCGGAAGCTGGTAATGCATGCCGCGCAGCGTACCCTTGCGGAGGCTCAGGGAGTTGTTCACCTGAGCGTAGCGGCTGACCAGCCCCGCTTTGGCGAACTCGTCCTCGCAGAAGGCCCGGGCGAAGAAGCCGCGGTCGTCGTGCCGCGGCTCGATCTCGATCACATAGGCGTCCTGCAGCGGGGTCTTGCTGAAGATCATGCCGGCACCCGGTGACGCTGCTCCAGATTCTCGTTCACCGAGCCGGAATTGATGTGCCGCTCCAGCGTCACCAGGCGGATGGCCGGCGACTTGCGGTAGTCGCGATCGGCGAAGCCCTGCTCCTTCAGCCGGTCCCGCAATTCGGCGATGGCGCCGTCCAGCGTCTCCTGCGGCTGATGGTCCGGGGCGAGTTCCGCGTAAAGCGAGAAGTCGACCTTGTAGGAGCGCTTGTCCGGGGGGGCCTCGGTCGCGATGGAAACCTTGGCCTCCGGAAGAGCCCGGCCAACCGCCTCCGCCAGATCCCGCACCTGATAATTCCAGCGTGCCGAGCCGACATTGACGGTCAGGAACTTGCCGCCATTGTCCGGCGAGCGCTGCACGGCCCATTCAATGGCTCGCGCCATGTCACGCACATGGATCAGCGGCCGCCAGGGCGTGCCATCGCTGAGCACGCTGACTTCGCCATTGGCCAGGGCGCCGGCGACGAAATCATTCAGCACCAGGTCCAGACGCAGCCGCGGCGACATGCCGCAGGCGGTCGCGAAGCGCAGGCAGCTGATGACCATGCCGCTGTTGTCGAGCGCGCGGAGGGAGTCCTCGGTCGCGATCTTGGACCGAGCATAGGCCGTCAGGGGGTTGAGCGTGTCGCTCTCCACCCGGGCGCGGCCCTCGGAGGCGAAGCCATAGACGCTGCAGCTCGAGGCGAAGACGAAATGGCCGACACCGGCTTCCGCCGCCGCCTTGGCGACCTTGACGCTGGCTCGGTGGTTGATCTCGTCCGTCACCGCCTCGAAGCGCTGCCCCATCGGATCGTTCGAGATGGCGGCCAGATGCACCACCGCATCGAAGCCCCGCAGATCTTCCGTGGTGATGTCGCGGACATCGCCGAAGCGCTGCTCATTCAGCAGGGTTTCGGGCAGCGGATCGCGGGTGGTCAGGCAATGGCCGAACCAGCCGGTATCATGGCCGACGAGATAGGCTTCCGGAAATGTCTCGCGCAGACGCGCCACGACGACGGGGCCGACATAGCCCATATTGCCGGTGATCAGGATACGCATTGGGTGTTCAGCCCTTCCACACGCGCCAGGGAGCCTTGCCAGAGGCCCAGAGGCCTTCCAGATGACTGCGGTCGCGAATTGTGTCCATCGGATGCCAGAAACCGTGATGCTGATAGACCGACATCTGGTTGTCAGCCACCAGGCGCTCGATCGGCGCGTCCTCCCAGACCGTGTCGTCGCCCTCGATATACTCGCCAACCTTCGGGCTCAGCACGAAATAACCGCCATTGATGAAGCCGCCATCGCCCTGGATCTTCTCCTTGAAGGCCTTGACGCGGTTGCCTTCCAGGCTGAGGGCGCCGAAGCGACCGGCGGGCTGGGTCGCCGTCAGCGTCGCCAGGCGGCCTTCCTGCTTGTGCAACGCGATGGTCGCGGTGATATCGACATCGCCGACACCATCGCCATAGGTCAGGCAGAAGGCTTCCTCATTGGCCACATAGGGCAGGATCCGCTTGATCCGGCCACCGGTCATGCTGTTCTCGCCCGTTTCGACCAGCGTCACACGCCAGGGTTCCGCCCGGGCGTTGTGCACCTCCATGGAGTTCCTCTCGAAGTCGAAGGTGACATCAGACATATACATGAAATAGTTTTTAAAATACTCTTTGATGACGTTCCCGCGGTATCCGAGGCAGACAATGAAATCATTGATGCCATGAGCGCTGTAGATTTTCATGATATGCCAAAGGATCGGGCGCCCGCCGATCTCAACCATTGGCTTTGGCCTGATGCTGGTCTCTTCCGCGAGCCGAGTACCCAGTCCACCAGCCAGGATTACCGCTTTCATCTTCGACGCCCTTGCGACCACAGGAAGGTTGAGGAGCCACAGGATCTGCGACCCGGAGAGGTTGCCCAAATCTGCGGCGCGCGTACAAATTTGTACAGCTCACGACGCGATGCGTAAAAATTGCAAAAAAGCTTTTTTATTTAAAATGACAATGTTGAGATTGGTGCGTTCCACGCTGCCCTGGCCGGCCCCTCCTTGGGGTGGCGGCCAAGCTGGCGGCTCGTTTCCCTTACCGGCTTCACAATCCCGAAAATGCATTCGCCTTTCGCTTGTATGCGTCGCAAAAAAGCGAGAGAGAGTAAGTTATAAGGACTTCGGTCTCGCCCCTTCCACCCGGGCCTACCCGGGTACAACGATGAGCAGCAGCATGGACAAGACTCAGATCACCATCGGTATGCCCGTCCGCAACGGGGGTGATCAGATCAGGGTCGCGATTGATTCCTTGCTGGCGCAGACCCATAGCGACATCAAGTTGGTCATTTCCGACAATTGCTCGACCGATGACACGCTCGAGATCTGCCGCGCCTATGCCGAGCGCGACCCCCGTGTCATCGTTCATGCTCAGGAAAAGAACCTGGGAATTTGCGGCAACTTCCGCTTTGTCCTCATGCAGGCCGATACGCCCTATTTCATGTGGGCCTGCCATGACGACATCTGGGAGCCCGAATTCGCCGAGCGCAACCTGCAGAACCTTCTGGCAAATCCCGGGGCCGTGGCCAGCACCTCTCGGGTCGCCATGGTCTCGGTGGACGGCAGCCGCGCCCTCTCCAACGGCACCTACCCGCTGCAGGGCGATGCCCGGGAGCGCCTGGTCCGCTTCTTCTGGGATCCTGGCGAGGTATCCCGCTTCTATGGTGTCTTCCGCACTGAGCCGCTGAAGCGCAGCTTCCCCGAGGATATCGATGTCTTCGGCTATGACTGGATCGTCATGGCCCTCAACCTGCTCGAGGGTGAGCATCTCGAGTTGCCGGAAATTCTGCTGGCGCGCGAGGATCACAGCGAGGACCACTATCATCGGACCCTGGTCCGCAAGGAGCCGCGCCGCCTGCACCGCTGGATGCCGCACCTGGGGATGATGCAGGTTCTGCGGCGAAAGCTGCCGCCGGAATTGTGGCAGGCCTGCCGCGCCCGGGTGCTTCGCCGGAACATGATTCAATCCCTGATGTATGCAAAGTACCGTGTTCCGGCCGTGGCGCCGCTGGTCAAACGTCTCTCCGCCCTGGAAAGGAGCAGGCTTCGTCTGCGCAAGCCCGGGCGGCTGGAGATCAGCGGCTAACTCCTCCTATTGGACCTGTTACCAGCTCGGCTTAAACCAAGGGTAGGCTTACGATTTATACCACTCGCCAAATGGTCGAATCTTCTTCCTGATACGCTCCGTCGGCGCTACTGTCTTTCCTCGAGATATTCATGCGAGAAGTGCAATTGCCGGGGTGAAAACCCCTGGCCGCTGCCAATATCCCCGTATGAAGATCTCGATATGAAAGAGGCGGGATCATGTCGCTGATATCGCAGTCGCCTACCCAGCTGACGCGGCAGAATCAGAGTCATAGCCTGGAAGTAAACTTCCCGGACCTGGAAGGTACGGCGGAATCCGAATCCTCGCCCGCAAGAGGGATCTTGATCGGCTTCGCCTTCTCCTTGCTGATATGGGCAGGGATATTCGGGTTCTTCTTCAGGTAGTTTCGGCGCTCCTCCCTGTACTTTCTTGAAGAAGCGGCCTTAATTTCCTGAGGAAGGCCTTGTAAAGTGGCGTCTGCATTGGTTTGACGTGACCATTTTCATGCAGGAGCCAGGGCGTAATGCACAGCCCATCGGGGACGGGACGTCCCTTTGTCAGCATCGCTGTCCCCGTCCTGAATGAAGAACACTATATCGCCGCCTGTCTTTCCTCTCTTCTGGTCCAACTGGATCCGCAGCAGGGCGAAATCCTGGTTCTCGACGGCGGTAGCACGGATCGCACCTGCGAAATCGTTGAGGAGATGCAGCGGAAGCATCCGCACATCCGCCTGCTTCACAACCCTGCCCGCCTGCAATCCGCCGCCGTCAATCTGGCCGCCCGTGTCGCATCGCCCGAAAGCAGGATCCTGCTCCGCGCCGATGCCCATGCCTGGTATCCGGCTGACTTCCTGCAACGCGTCGTCACCGCGCTTCAGGAGCAGCGGGCGACTTCGGTGGTGGTGCCCATGATCACCGCCGGAAATGGCGCCATGCAGGAGGCCATCGCCGCGGCGCAGAACAGTCGCTTCGGAAATGGCGGCTCGGCCCACCGCATCCGACCGGCGTCGCAGTGGGTCGAACACGGGCATCATGCCGCCTTTGACCGTGACTTCTTCCTGTCCATCGGAGGCTACGACGAAAGCTTCACCCACAACGAGGATGCGGAGTTGGATCATCGGGCGATCGCAGCCGGTGGTCGCATCTGGCTCTGCGCCGAGGCTCCGATCACGTACTTTCCGCGCAAGGACCTTCTGTCCCTGGCCCGGCAGTATATGCGGCATGGCGGCGGCAGGGCGCGAACCCTGGTCAAGCATCACCTGACACCCAAGCCGCGGCAGATGGCGCCCGTCATCGCCTTGCTGGGGAGTGTGATGGGGCTGCTCATCGCCCCCTGGTTTCCGGCCGCTCTTCTCCTACCCCTCGCCTATGCCGGCCTTTGCCTGGGATGGGGGGCCTGGATGGCGTGGCGCACCGGCAAGGCCTCGTTGCTGGCCGCCGGCCCCGCCGCGATGACGATGCATCTGGCCTGGGGATGGGGATTCCTGCGCAGCCTGTTCCGCCACAAAGGCGCCCTGCGCCGGCAACCGCAATCCTGATCAACAGGCGGCCATTCTCAAACGGACTCTCAGGCCTGCTGGCCGGTCATCCGGCGCGGCAAGGCCAGCAGATGGGGGCGCAAGGCATTGCTGGCCAGGACGCCGGCCAGCAGCGCGATGCCAGAGGCCGCAACGGCCGTGATGAGGCGCGCCGGCAAGGACGCGAAGGCCTCCAGGGGCAGCCTTGCCAGTTCATAGCAGACCGCAATGACGAGCAATTGGGGCAGGACGCTGACACTGACCCAATGCAGCGCCTGGCCACGCAGCCTTTGGCGGAAAGCGGTCCGGGTGAACAGAAAGAAGGCCAGCAGATTGGTGGCGGCCAGGCAGACCGCCGGCAGGACAACGCCATAGAGGGGCGTCAGCAGCAGGATGGCGGGCAGATAGAAGGCGCCGCAGATCAGGTTGATCTTCAAGGCGGTCACGGGATCGCCTTCCGCCATCTGAAGCGCATGGGAGGGGCGGCACAGACCGCCCAGCGCATAGGCGATGGCCAGGATCGCCAGGACCGGCGCGAAGTCACGCCCGGCGGACGGGTTGCCGCTCAACAGCTCCAGAAAGGCGCCGCCGAAGAAAACCAGGGCCCCCGTGGCCGTCAGCATCAGCACGAAGGTTGCCTGCGAGATCGAGAAGAACAACTCCCGCAACTCGGCACCACGCTCGGCACTGACATAGGCTGACATGCGGGGAAAGGCGGCGGTGATCAATGGCGTGGTCAGCCGCACCATGGCGGAGCACATGGTGGCGACCAGCGAGTAGGTCCCGAAGACCGACAGCGGCAGGACAGCGCTGATCACCAAAGAGTCGGCAATCTGCACCATCGTTCCGGTGGCCGCGGAAGCCATGTTCGCCACGGCGAAGCGCATGGTGCGCCAGATCAGATCCATCTCCAGACGCTGCCGGCCGAAGGAAGATGGAACGTTGCGGCCAGCCTGGTGGAGACGACATCCTTCGCGATCGCAGT
>JAPJRA010000068.1 GCA_030824835.1 Geminicoccaceae bacterium
AGGATCTCCTGGGCGATGAAGGTCTCCGACAGGCGCGGATAGCCCTTGACCAGAATGGCGATATTCTTGGGCAAGCTGGCCTACGCGGAGCGGCAGCGGCGGAGGTCGTGCACCTCGCCCCGGGGTTCCAGCCACGGCGCGATCAGACGACTGATCCGACCCAGCCCCTCCAACATTGGAGCGCGCACACTCTCAGCCGGTACCCGCATCTGAGGCAGTTCGCGCAGGGCCGCTGCCATCCGCTCGGGAGGTCGCACGCCGTCGTTCGCCAGCATGCGGACGAGCCCCAGCTTTGCCGCCCGTTCGGCGCGGAGATACTGCTCGAGGCGGGGGGTCGTGCGCGGCACCAGGAGGGCCGGCTTGCCGAAGGACAGGATTTCGCAGAACGTGTTGTAGCCACCCATCGCGACCACGGCGCTGGCGCGCTCGAAGAACGGCTCCACCCGTGCCTCGAAAGTGATCGCCTGCAGCCGGGGATCGCGGCTGGCCCGCTCCTGGAATGACGCGCGCTGCTCCGCGGGCATGAACGGACCCATCAGCAGCACGGCGTGGTGCAGCAGACCCGGATCGTGCTCGTAGGCGCTGAGCACCCAATCGACCAGCTCGGCACCGTCACCGCCCCCGCCGGGCGTCACCAGGATGAAGTCCTCGCTGGGCACGCGATGTCCCTCGATCGACTCGGCATGCTCCGGCACGGTGCGCTTGAGATAGCCGGTGAAACGGACCTTGTCGGCAACCTCGGCCATACCCGGAATTTCGCGCAAAGGATCGAACAGCTCCGGGAGACCGTACACCCAGATCTCGTCGTAAAGCTGCTGCAGCGCCGGGAAGACCATTTTGCGCTGCCACTCGTCGACCAGGCTCGCCGGTTCGTCCATTACGTCGCGCAAGCCCAGAATGCAGCGCGTGCCCCGGGCCTTGAGCATCTCGAGCGTGGAGCGGACCTCGCCGCGCAGGCCCAGCGGCTCCTTGTCGACCAGGAACACGTGTGGCTCGAACACCTCGGCGGTGTGGTGAATGATTGATCGGCGGATCTCGAGCGTCTTCTCGATATCGAGATGGAGATTGAGTGCCGTGTACTCGCCATTGCGCAGCTTGATGACGCCGGGAACCCGGACGAAATCAACCCGCGAGCGATAGTCGAAACTGCCGATGATCGGCGAGCCGGACAGGATCAGCACCGAGAGGTGTTTGAACCGCTGAACCAGATGATGGGCGATGGCCCGACAACGGCGCAGATGTCCTAAACCGAAGCTGTCATGGCTGTAGATCAGCAACCGGCTGCCGTGGTCCATTCCCGGTTCGATCCCGATTGAAGCGAGCCGCACTATGGCAGACGGCTCATGGGGCGCGAAGGGAAAACTACGCAGACCCCATGGGGCGTGGTGGAACGTCTTCCATTTCATAGGAAAATATACTATACAGAGGCTGCGCATCGGCCATGTGCCGACAACATTCATAGAAATGAGGAGCTCGACATGGCGGTGCTCTTTCCGCTGGATGACGACGGCCATCCCATACCGGTCCTTGGCTTCGACTATCGTGGTACGCAGAAACTGGCCGTCGGTGCAGCGTCAGTGCGAAATGCGATGGCGATTCCGTCGGATGTGCAGATCCTGAGCCTGATCGCTACCGGCCAATGCCGCTTCGAGGTCGGTGATCACAGTGTCACGGCCGACCTGGTGGCTAGCCCGGTGCTGTTCCCCGGCCAGTATCTCGACGTGCCCCTGCGCCGCGGTGAGCGCTTCGTCGCCTTCGTCGCTGACGGCGACCCGTGCGACGCCTACATTATCGGGCGGGTGTGAGATGCGACTACGGTTACGTCTGACCACGGACAGTCTGCGCCTCACGGGTGGCCCTAGCCGTCGCCCTTTGCCGTCCCCCTCGTTTCAGCCGCTGTTGGTGACCGAGAACGGTGATGCGTTGACCACGGAGCAGGGTGAGCTCCTGCTGGCGGGCCCAAGGCCATGACCAACAAGCAGATCCATGAATTGCCAGCGGCCATGTTGCTGGCGCCCGACGACCAGCTTCTGGTCTCGCAGGCCGGCAGCAATGCCACCCGACGGGCCAGTCTCGGCGGCTTGCCGTTTCAGCCGGCTCTCCCAGGCACCAGCCGGCGCACCATCGCCAGCAAGCTCGGTGAGATGGTCTCTGTCAAGGATTTCGGTGCCGTCGGCGATGGCAGTGTCGACGACAGCACCGCGTTTCAGGCGGCCCTGGACCAGCACGCTGCGATTCACGTGCCCGCTGGCACCTACCGGCTCGATAGCGAGATCCAGATCAAGCCTCGCCGCCGCCTGTTCGGTGCGGGTCGTGACACCACGGTGATCGACGCCCGAGCCATGCGCGCGTTCACCTTCAATCGCAATGCCGGTGCCTTCCAGGTCGACAGCCAGGCCAGCAGTGACTGGAACCGATCGGCCCTCAGCGCCATGACCATCCGCATGTCCCAGGGCGGGGTGCGCGTGCACGGACACGAGTTCCGCGCGACGAATCTGCTGTTCGTCGGTGGCTCGGCCCCGTTGGGACAGCAGGACCCGGACGGTTGGTGTCTCGACTTGGTCGACGCCAACGAATCGATGCTCCGCGAGGTCCAGGCGGGATACGGTGGCGGCGCGGCGCATCGCCTCCTCGCCAACGGCATCCGCCTCGGTTCCGCCACGCCGGCCGTCAACTACGGCGACAGCCTGCTGCAGGAGGTATCGATCAAGCTGGGCGCGCAGGACACGGTGGCCGTGCTGCTCAAGGGTACCGGCACCGGCCTCATCAACAACGTCCTGCTGAGCCGGGTCCAGGTCAACGCTCCGCAAGGTGGCGCCGGGATCACCCCGCTCGCCGGTACCAACGGTATCAAGCTTTGGAACGCCTCCCGTGTGGTCTGCCTGCTGTGCGACATTGAGGTCGTGGACGTGGCGTTCGAGGAGTACAGCGAGAGCCTCGGCGGCACTGCGGGGGCCTGCTCGAACAACAGCTATATCGGCTGTTTCGTCCATTACCCGGGGGCGGCGGCCTACCGCGACAGCAACAACCTGTTCAGCCGCTCGGTGATCCGCACGAGCTTCATCGGCTGCGACAATCTCGGGCCGCTGCCGGTTGGCAACGTCGCCGGTGACGGCGGCCGGACGCAGGATGGCGACTTGTTCGCACAGGGCTTCTGGGTCTGCGACCAGTACCGTCAGCCGTCGATCCAGCTGCGCTCGCGGGACAAGGACGTCTTGTTGCTCACCGGGGACCACAAGGGTGCGGCCCAGCTCAATGCCGACGGCCATCCCAGCCAGGGGACGCCTTACCACGGGCTCCTGATCGAGCTCACCAGCCGCCAGAGCACGAAGATCACCCGGCCGGTCGCCAATGGGATCCTCGATCCGGATGACGATGTGACGCCGCTGGCCGACGTCCGGCTCGAGCTCGGCAATGGCGAGGGCGACGCGCGGGGCGAGCTGGCGCGGGTCCAGGTGAACGATCCGCTCTATCTGCGGCCGCGCACGACGCAGCCGATCCGCCCGATCGATGGCCTGGTCTGGTACGCGACCAACGCCGCGGGCGTTCCGGCCACGGGCGAGTACTGGCTGGGTTCCGGTCTTTATGCCCGCATCAACAACGGCGACGCCATTCCGGTGGCGGTGTCCCGTGGTGCCGTGCCGGAACGGGAGCGCAATCTCGCGCTGACCGTATCGACGGCCGACTTCGGCAAGATCCATCGGGTGAACAATGGTGGCGAAGTCGTGCTCACCATTCCCGCCGGGCTCGTCGCTTCGGGCCAAGGCGCACGGCGCCTTTGGGTCATCCGGCAGGGGCTCGGCGGCGTACGTTTCGTCGCCTCCGGCGGTGCCGTCCTGCGCTCGCCAGGTGGCCGGGTCACCATCGCCAAGCAATACCAGATGGTCGAGGTCGTGGTGACCTCCGCCAACGATGTCTATCTGCTGGGCATCTACCCCGACGCCGACCTCAGCCCGACCTGGGCGCTGCGGCACCGCGAGCGCAATTCCAGCTACACGGTGACCGCGGCGCATCTGGGCGAGCTGCATCGGTGCAATCACGGCACCAATCCCATCGTGGTCACCATCCCGTTCGGACTGTGGCCGGTGGAAACCGGCGAGGACGTGGTCGAGCTATCGGTCAGCCGAGTCGGCAATGCCCCGGTGCTCATCCGGGCCGAGGCCGGAACTGCCGGCACCGCGCCCATGCAGTTCCGCCTCCCGCCCTCGGCCGCCGGGGTGTCCCAGTATGACCGCGGCGATGGGCAGATGCACGGTCAATACGAGCTCGGCCTGTGGGAATCCCGCCGGCTGCTGATCCGGAAGACCGACGTGTCGACCGGAGAACTTTTCCTCGAGGGGGTTCGCTGACGTCAACCGATCAGGAGTAGGTGCGATGGAGCTTTATGCGACAGGCAAAGAGATGCTGCTGATGGCGGCTCTCCGGGCGGCAATCACGCTGCTGACGTTCATCGGGCGGGGCCTCGACCTGACCGAGGCCGAACGCCGTGCGGTACTGGGCCGAGTGGAGGTGGCCCTGCTGGCTACGACGGCGCGAAGTGGCGCCTGAATGTTTGATCCAGATCAATGCGTGGCGCCTTCCCTCGGGGCAGTCTCCATCTCGCATTGATCGTGCCCCGGTGAATTCGTAGCCACCATCTGCGATCCGCGGGCGGCTCGATGTTTCCAAATCCCTTCCTGGTCGGGGAAAGTGCAGCCTGGATGGGATGGTATCGCGCGGAGAGGGAGCCTGCCACTCCTCTCCGCGCTTTTTTTGCTTCCCGGTAGTGGCGGCGGGGGTGTAGGCCCGGCGCACTTGAGCACGTGGAGGTGGTGCCGTGGAAGCCAAGTTCCTCGATCCTGCCACGTTGGCGCTGCATGCCGGTCAGGTCGCAGACCCGACGACCGGCGCCCGAGCGGTGCCCATCTATCAAACGACCTCCTTTGTCTTTCCCGATACCGACCACGCTGCTGGCCTGTTCAATCAGGAACGGGCTGGTCATCTCTACAGCCGGATTTCCAACCCGACCGTGGCCGTGCTCGAGGAACGGGTCGCAGCCCTGGAAGGCGGTGTGGCCGCGGTAGCCACCGCCAGCGGTCAGGCGGCACTGCATCTGGCCGTCGCCACCTTGATGGGGGCAGGCTCCCACATCGTGGCCGCGCGCAACCTCTATGGTGGCAGTGTCAACCTGCTGCGGCTCACCCTGCCCCGCTTCGGTATCGAGACCAGCTTCGTCGATCCGCGTGATCCGCAAGCCTTCGCCAATGCGATCCGCCCGGAGACGCGGCTGGTCCTGGCTGAGATCGTGGGCAATCCGGGCCTCGAGGTGCTGGACCTCCCGGCCGTGGCGGCAGTCGCCCATGCGCATGGGCTGCCTCTGTTGATTGACAGCACGTTCACAACGCCCTGGCTCTGTCGCCCGATCGACCACGGTGCCGACATCGTCGTCCACTCGCTGACCAAATGGCTGGGGGGCCACGGGGTGGCGATTGGTGGCATCGTGGTCGATGGTGGCAGGTTCGACTGGTACAGCTCCGCTGGATTTCCGACGCTGACCGAGCCGTATCCGGGCTATGCCGGTCTTGTTTATGCCGAGACATTCGGCCCACAGGCGTTCGCGGCACGGGCGCGGACGGAGGGCCTACGCGATTTCGGTGCCTGCCTCAGCCCGCAGAATGCATTCTACCATCTGCTCGGTGTCGAGACGCTGCCGCTGCGCATGGAACGCCACATCGCCAACACCGCCGCCGTCCTGGCTTTCCTGGCGGACCATCCCGCCGTGGCCTACGTCATCCATCCGACCTGCGCCGACCACCCGGACCATGCGCTGGCGCGGCGTCTGCTGCCGAAGGGCGCCGGGTCGATCGTCAGCTTCGGGGTGAAAGGCGGCAGGGCCGCCGGCGCCAGATTCATCGAAGGCTGCACGCTGGCCTCGCATCTGGCCAATGTCGGGGATGCCAAGACCCTGGTGATCCATCCGGCTTCCACGACGCACCTGCAACTCGGCGTGGACCAGCTGGCCGCGATCGGATTGCGCGACGACATGATCCGCCTGTCGGTGGGCCTCGAGCATCCCGGCGACATCACCACCGATCTCGACCGTGCCTTGCGCGCCAGCCAAAAGGGGTGAGCGTGTCCGATCTCCTGTTCGCAGCCACTTACGGCCGGAGCCGGCGCGTCGACACCCCGACCGTGGTTCTCGTGCATGGCGCCGGCATGGACCATACGGTCTGGGCACTGCAGGGCCGGTACCTGGCCTTCCATGGTTGGAACGTGCTCGCTGTGGACCTCCCTGGCCACGGCCGCTCGCGTGGTATGCCGGCGCTGGATTCTATCGCGGCCATGGCCGACTGCTTGGCGGGTCTGATCGCTGGCCACGGGCCCGCGCCTGCTGCCCTGATTGGTCATTCCATGGGTGCGCTCGTGGCGATCGCGATGGCGGCGCGCTATCCCGCGCGGGTCTCCGCCCTCTGCCTGCTGGGCGCGGCTGCCCGGATGCCGGTTCACCCCGAGCTTCTGGCGCTGGCCGCAGCCCACGATCCCAAGGCGGTCGAGCTGATGTGCGATTGGGCATTCGGTCAGCGTGGCAAGATCGGCGGCAACCCCAACCCGGGCAGCTGGCTGCAGGGCGCCGCTCGAGCGCTGCTGCGGCGCGGCGATCCCGCCGTCCTGAGCACCGACCTTGCCGCGTGTGACGCCTATGCGACTGGCGAGGCCGATGCGGCGGGCGTCGGCTGCGGTGCCCTGGTCCTGCTAGGCGCGGCGGATCGCATGACGCCGCCGAAGGCCGGGGCACAGCTGGCACGTTTGATCCCGGATGCCATGGCGACCACGATCGAAGCTGCCGGCCACATGTCGATGATGGAGGCGCCCGAGGAAGCGCTCGACGCGATACGGGCCTACCTCGAGCCGCTGCGAGGCTAGATATCCACGCTCTGGCCGGTACGGAGGGTCCAGCCGACAACTTCCTTCAGCACGCGGCCCAGAGCCATGTCGAAAGCCGCGACCGCTGCTGCGGTCCCCTGGCCCTCGGGTAGGGCCTCGGCGGCAAAGCGCTCGCGGCCCGCGATCTCCCGGCGAGGCAGCCGCAGCAGCGCTGCATCCAGCCGCACCCGCACGATCAGGTTGCCATTGTTGCGATTGATCTGGAATGCGCGCAGCTCCGAGCGCAGCAGGAATTGGGCACGCACGCGGTCACGATCGGTCCCCACGGCCTCAATTCTGCCCGACGCCGCAAACGACTGTACCAACAGCGTCTGCACCATGGCGGGCGCCCGGTCGACCCAGTTCGCCAGGGCGACATAGTCCACGCCGACACCATCGCTGACCACGGCGATCCGCGTCGTGTCGAGCGTCTGCTCGGCGCTGGGCTCCGCTATGGACAGTGACCAGTTCACATGCGGCAAGTCGTCGGCAAAGGTCGTCTTCGGCGTCAGCCGGAAGCTCCGCGGCGCCGGCCCCTGGCCGGGCAGTGAGGGGAGACACCCGGCCAGCAGGGCAACGCCGCTCAGCAGAAGGCCGCGCCGGGCGAAGAGGTCGGTCACGGCAATTGGACTCCCTGTCTGTCGCGGCTACCGAGAAAGAAGCGGGCGGGGTCCTGCCGCATGTCGCGCACCGTGCCGCTGAGCTCGTTGACCAGTCGCGTCGCGTCCTCGACCAGGCCCAAGAAGGCTGGCAGCCCGTCCTCGGTAAACTGCTTGAGGTCCGTCCGGTTGTCGCCGATCACGCCGCTCGCCTGATCGGCGACCCGTCGCAGCGACACGCTGAGCCGCGTCGCCTCGTCGCCCAAGCTCTGCAGACGCCTGTCGCCTTCGGTGACGAGGCCGGTGCCGGCCTCCGCGAGGGCTTCGAGACTGGCCACGAGTTCGGGTAGCTCGGCCATGCTGCGAGCAAACGGTCCTTGGGGATCGGCGAAGCCCTGCAGCAGCTCCGACAGTGCGACAGCCCCGCGGCGAATGCTATCGCCCGTCGATCCTGCGAGCAGATCGCGCATGGCGACGGTCAGCTCCTGAAGGGTGCGCGCGATCTCCGGAGCGTTGAGCAGCGCGTCGTCGACGGTGCGTTGCAGACCCGCCCAGGTCGACGGTATTGACGGTATCTCGTTGGCCGGCAGGTCCGCCGTCGTGCCGCTGGCCATCGGACGCTGGTAGAAGTCGAGGGCAACCAGCAGCTGCCCGGTCACGATGCTCTGCAGATCGAGTCGGGCCCGCAGGCCCCGCGCGACCAGATCAGTGATCATGTCGGAGTCGGCGGCGCCATTCGTGCTCAGGGCGCCTTGGCGCAACTCGAGCGTGACGGGAACCTTCACGCTGCCCGTGGTCGGATCGTAGATCGCACGGATGTCCTCGACCTGCCCGATCTCGATGCCGCGAAAGGTCACCGGTGCCCCGACCCGCAACCCTTTGAGGGACTCGGCGAACTGGACCTGATAGCGCTCGCCACCGTGGAACAGCTGCGAGCCGCCGAACGTGACCACGCCCAGCGCGACCACCATGATCGCTCCCAGCACGAACAGGCCGACTGCCTGTGGGCTCGCCTGTCGGCTCATGTTGGCGCACCGGGATAGTGATCATGGCCGATCATGCAGTCTGCACCTGCTTGCCGCGGGTCAGGAACGCCTGGACCTTGGGATTGTCGCCGTGCTCGAGCAGCCAGCGCGGATGACCGGTGGCGATCATGCTTCGCGTATCGGCGTCGAGAAAGACCGAATTGTCGCTGATGGCGAAGATGCTGGCGAGCTCGTGGGTAACCACCACGATCGTCATGCCCAGGCTATGGCGCAGCTCGAGGATAAGATCGTCGAGCAGCCGAGAGCTGATCGGGTCCAGCCCGGCCGAGGGCTCGTCGAGGAACAGCACCTCCGGATCAAGTGCCATGGCGCGGGCGATGGCCGCCCGCTTGCGCATGCCACCGCTGATCTCGGACGGGTAGTACCGCTCCGAGCCGGCGAGCCCGACGAGCGCTAGCTTGAACGCGGCCACCTCCTCGCTCATGGCGCGGTCAAGGTCGGTATAGATGCCCAACGGCAGCGCCACATTCTCGATCAGCGTCATCGATGTCCATAGGGCACCTTGCTGGTACATCACGCCGAATCGGCGCTGCAGCGCCTGCTGCTCCTGGGGTGACGCATCCCAGTAGCTCCGGCCGCCGAAATGGACCTCGCCCATCGCGGGCTGCTGAAGGCCGACCAGATGCCGCAACAAAGTGCTCTTCCCCGAGCCACTGCCACCCATGACGACGAAAACGTCGCCGCGGCGGATGGTGAAGCTGAGGCCCGACTGCAGCACGCGCGGACCATAGGCCATGCTCAGATTCGCGACCTCGATATGCGCGGGCCGATCGGTGGCGGCGGCAATGGCCGCCTCGAGATCAAAAGCCGACGGCATAGAAGACCACGTTGAGTGCGCAGTCGGCGACGATCACCGCGACGATGCCGCTGACCACGGCCGCCGTCGTGGCGGCGCCCACGGCAGCAGCGTCACGGCCGGAGCGGATGCCCTGCAAGCAGCCTGCGGCCGCCACCAGGATGCCGAACAGGACGGCCTTGATCAGCCCTGCACCGAAGTCGTGCAGCCCGATGAACTGCAGGCTCTGCTGGTAGTATTGCGCAGGCGACAGGCCGAGCACGCCGACGCCGATCACGGCACCGCCGAGCATCCCGAACAGGTTGGCATAGACCGCCAGCAGCGGCATCATCAGCGCTAGTGCGAGGAGCCGCGGCAGCACCAGGAACTGCATGGGCGAGACACCCAGCGTGCGCAGCGCATCGATCTCCTCATTGACCTGCATCGTGCCGAGCTCAGCCGCATAAGCGGCACCGGTACGGCCGGCCATGATCACCGCTGCCATCATCGGCCCCATCTCCCGGGCCATGCCGATGGCGACGAGGTTGGCGACGAAGATCTGGGCGCCGAACAAGGCCAGCTGCGTGCCGCCGACGAAGGCCTGGATCATGCCGACCAGGATACTGATCAAGGTCACGATCGGCAGCGCCTCGGCACCGGCCTGCTGGACCGCCAGCCAGAAGTCGCGACCCCGCACCAGCGCTCGGCCGCGGACAAGCTGACCGACGGCAACGCTGGTTTCACCAATGAACGCCGACAGGTCGGCTGCAGCTCGGCCGAATGCCAGCGTGGCCAAGCCCAGTCGGTAGATGATGCCCGGCGGAAGCTCCTCGGACCGATCCAGCCGCCTGGGCACCGCGGTGGCCAGCTTCACCAGCCGAACGGCACCATCGGGCAGGCCCGCCAGATCGATGGCGAATCCCGCCTCTTCCGCCACGCGCACGACCCGAACGATAAAGCTCGGCAGGATGGTGTCCCACCGGCCGAGCCCAGCGGCGTCGAAATGCAGCACCTTCGGGCCATGGGCCGCGCCGAGCTGCGCCCGGGTCTGGGCAAGGTCTGGAATACCGCGTGTCATCAACCAGTCGCCGCGCAGGGTCAGCAGCATAATACCTGCGCCCAACTCGACGGCCACGCTCGCCGGCTCGCCTCCCGGATCAGGTGCCGGCTGGACTGCCGTGGTCATCCTGGCCATCACGCGTCGACGCGGCTCCTTTGGTTCCATCGCGGCGAAGAGTGCTATCCTCGGCAGCGCTTGTCACCCCTGTATGCCAGTGGCGTGGAACTTGGATGATTGGTCGCCCCGACCGGCAATGGGCGCTTGGCGTCAGCTGCCGGCTGCGATGACCGCCAGTGCCACCAGCGCTGCGCAGGCAG
>JAPJRA010000069.1 GCA_030824835.1 Geminicoccaceae bacterium
ATCGATCGCCTGCTCGGTGCGGGCGCGCCGGCTTTCCGGCTTGCTTACGGCGTCACCGCCGCCGGCAACTGGGACGGCGTGAACATCCTCAACCGCCTCCACGAGACCGGCCTGCCCAGCGCCGATGATGAGGCACGCCTGAGCGAGGACCGTGCGATCCTGCATGCGGCGCGAGCCCTTCGCCCACGCCCCGGCCGCGACGACAAGATGCTCGCGGATTGGAACGGGCTGATGATCGCGGCGCTCGCCCGCGTGTCGGGACAATTCGCCCGACCTGACTGGCTCCAGATCGCCCGGCTTGCGTTCGACACCGTTCTCGCGCGCATGAGTGACGGCGATCGACTGTTCCACAGCTGGCGCGCCCAGCGCCGTCTGCCGATGGCATTCCTCGACGACTATGCCCAGATGAGCCGGGCAGCATTGGCGCTCCACGAGCAGACCGGGGAGCAGCATTATCTCGACCGCGCCCAGAGCTGGGTCCGCTTCTGCCGAGCCGAGTTCAGGGACGCCGTCGGTGGCGGCTTCTACCTCAGTCCCAACGTCACGGACGGCCCGATCGTCCGTCCGAAGAACGCGCATGACGGCCCGACTCCGAGCGCCAACGGTACCCTCGCCGAGGTCGCCGCCATTCTGTGGCACCTTACCGGCGAGGCCACCTACCGAAGCCAGGCCGAGGACATCCTCCGCGCGTTCGGCGGTGACGCCGTCCGCCATGCGCCGTCCCATGCGATGCTGTTGCTGGCCGCCGCCATGCTCGCTGAGCCCTATCAGATCGTGGTGGTCGGTGACGGGGCCACACCCGGCTTCGACGAGCTGTTCGCGGCGGCTGCAGGCGCCCCCGTGCCGACACGAGTTCTGCAGCGCGTGGCACCGCAAGCCCTGCTGCCAAGCACCCATCCGGCCGCCGGAAAGTCGCTTCTCGCGGGACGAGCCACCGCCTATGTCTGCGTAGGCGCCACTTGTGAAGCGCCGATCACCGACCCGGCGGCGCTGACGGCACGCTTCGCCGCCGCCACCAACTGACAGCAGGGGGGTATCTTCCGTGGCCAACCGCATTCTCGTCGAGCAGCACGGCGGCCCCGAAGTGCTACGCTTCGAAGCCTACGACGTGCCGGCACCCGGCCCCGGCGAAGCCGTCGTCCGACACGACTCGATCGGGCTCAACTATATCGACGTCTACTTCCGCATCGGCCTCTATCCGGCTCCCTTGCCGCTCACGCCCGGCATGGAGGGCGCCGGCATCGTCGAGGCGGTGGGGCCGGGCGTGAGCGAGGTCCAGCCGGGCCAGCGGGTCGCCTATGCCGGCGCGCCGATCGGCGCCTATGCGGACATCCGTGTCATGCCCGCCGAGAAGCTGGTGCCGCTGCCCGACAGCATCTCGGCCGATACGGCGGCCGCGATGATGCTCAAGGGGATGACCGCACAGTATCTGCTGCGTCAGACCTACGTCGTGCAGCCGGGGGACATGATCCTGTTCCATGCCGCTGCCGGCGGCGTCGGCCTGATCGTCGGGCAGTGGGCCAACCATCTCGGCGCCACGGTGATCGGCACCGTCGGCTCACCGGAGAAGGCGGAGCTCGCCCGGGCGCATGGATATCATCATGTGATCGACTACCGGCGCGAGGATTTCGTCAGCCGCGTGAAGGAGATCACCGGGGGCAAGGGTGTGGCGGTGGTCTATGACGGCGTCGGCAAGGACACGTTCCTGCCCTCGCTGGATTGTCTGCAGCCTTGCGGCATGGCGGTCAATTTCGGCAATGCGTCCGGCGCGGTGGAAAGCCTGAACCTGCTGACGCTCAGCGCCAAAGGCTCGCTCTACGTCACGCGGCCGACGCTGATGACCTATGTGCGTACCCGCGATCGGCTCCTGGCCTGTGCCAACGATCTGTTCGACGTGGTTGGCAAGGGTGTCGTCAAGATCGAGATCAACCAGCGCTTCGCCCTGGCCGATGCCGCCGAGGCGCATCGCGCGCTGGAGGGCCGGGCCACGACCGGCTCGACCCTGCTGATACCTTAACCGTCGAGCTACTCGGCGGGGGCGGCGACCACCCCCGCCGGTGCCTCGGAGCGTCGATGGGTGCGTGCGAGGAGCATGTAGGCGGTCGGCACGACATAGAGCGTCAGCAGCGTGCCGACCAACAGGCCGCCCACGACGACCCAGCCGATCGCCTGCCGGCTCTCGGCACCGGCCCCCGTGGCCAACGCCAGCGGCACCGAGCCCAGCACCATGGCGCCGGTCGTCATCAGGATCGGCCGCAAGCGCAGCGTCGCCGATTCCACCACGGCATCGAGCTTCGCCCGGCCGTGCTCCTGCAGCTGGTTGGCGAACTCGACGATCAGGATGCCATGCTTGGTGATCAGCCCGACCAGCGTCACCAGCCCGATCTCGCTGTAGACGTTCATGCTCTGGCCGGTGAGCTTCAGCGCCAGCAGCGCCCCGGTCATCGACAGCGGTACCGTCAGCATGATGATGAACGGGTCCACCCAGCTCTCGAACTGGGCCGCGAGGACCAGGAAGATGAACACCGCCGCCAGGCCCAGCGTCAGATAGAAGCCGCCGGTGGAGGTGCGGAACTCACGGCTCTGGCCGTTGAGGTCGGTGACGATCCCTGCCGGCAGTTTCGCCGCCTCACCTTCCAGAAACGTTAGGGCCTCGCCCATCGAGTAGCCGGGTGCCAATGTCGCCGTCAGCGTCGCCGCACGCAACTTGTTGAAATGGTTCAGCTCCTTGGGTGCCACGGTCTCCTCGATCGTCACCAAGTTCGACAGCGCCACCATGCTGCCGTCCTGGCCGCGGACGAAGATCTCGCGCAGATCG
Organism: Geminicoccaceae bacterium; assembly: GCA_030824835.1. Taxonomy (GTDB): domain Bacteria; phylum Pseudomonadota; class Alphaproteobacteria; order Geminicoccales; family Geminicoccaceae; genus Benzoatithermus. Next base: position 2,819 of record JAPJRA010000069.1, read on the forward strand.
TCCGGGTTGGTGCGGTCGACGTCCTTGAGCTGCACGACGACGTCGAACTGCTTGCCGTCGCGCTTGAACCGCGTCACCTGCCGGCCGCCGAGCATGGTCTCGACCGTTCGGCCGATCGTCTCGACATCGATGCCGAGAAGAGCCGCCTTCTCACGGTCGATACTCACCTTGAGCTGTGGCTTGTTGAGCTTGAGATCGTTGTCGACGTTCTGCAGCTGCGGATTCTGCCGTATGCCCGCCATCATCTCGTCGACGGCCTGCTGCAGCACCTCGTAGGGCTGCGAGGTCTGCAACACGTACTGGATTGGCTTGTCGATCGGGCTCTGCCCCAGCGACGGCGGATTCGAGGCGAACGCGAGCAGGCCCGGTATGGCGAACAGTTTCGGGAAGAGGCTCTTGGTCACCTCCTGCTGCTTGACGGGCCGCAGATCCCAGTCGACCAGCCGGACGAAATTGATCCCCTGGGTCACGCCCGAAAAACCGATGACCGTGAAATATCGCTCCACGAAGGGCGTGTCGCGAAAGATGGCCTCGATCCGCTTGACGTACTCGTCGGTGTAGGCCGCCGTGGAGCCCTCGGGGGCGATGCCGATCGCGACGATGGTGCCCCGATCCTCGATGGGAGACAGCTCCTGCGGCAATTGGGTGACGAGGAACACGGCGAAGCCCGCCACCAGCACGACCAGCAGAACGACGGCCGCCTTGACCGTGAGCACGACGCGCAGCGACGCGCTGTAGGCGCGCGTCAGACCGTTCAGGGACGCCTCGATACCGCGGTACAGAAAATTATGCCGCTCCTGATGCCGCAGCAGCTTCGAGCACATCATCGGTGACAGGGTCAGCGCCACGAAGCCCGAGATCAGCACGGCGCCGGCGAGCGTCCAGGCGAACTCCGTGAACAACCGGCCGGTCCGGCCGGTCTGGAAGCCGATCGGCGCATAGACCGCGGCCAGCGTGATCGTCATCGCGATCACCGCGAAGGTGATCTCACGGGCGCCGCGAATGGCTGCCTTGACCGGCGGCAGGCCGTTCTCGACGTGCCGGCTGATGTTCTCGAGCATGACGATGGCATCGTCGACGACGAGACCAACGGCCAGAACCATCGCCAGCAGGGTCAACGTGTTGATCGAGAAGCCGAACGCCCACATGAAGATGAAGGCGCCGATCAGGGAGACCGGAATGGTGACGATCGGCACCAGCGTCGCGCGCAGGCTGCGGAGGAAGACGAAGATCACGAGGATGACCAGCACGATCGCCTCGATGATCGTGTGGAAGACGTTCTCGATCGACTTGGCGATGAAGATCGAGCTGTCATAGCCGACCTCGAGCGACATCCCTTCGGGCATGGTCTCGGCCAGCCGCGGCAGCGTCTGCTTCACCGCATCGGACACCTCCAGCGGATTGGCGGTCGACTGCTTCACCACACCCAGCGCCACGGCCGGCCGACCCATGAACCGGGTGATGGTCCGCTCGTCGCGCGCGGCGATCTCGGCCCGGCCCACATCCTTCAGACGGATCAGGTAGCCGCCCGCATCGCGTACGATCAGGTCCTCGAACTGCTGCACCGTCCGCAGGTCGGTCTCGGCGAGCACGGTGAACTCGCGTTGCTGGCTCTCGATCCGCCCGGCAGGAACCTCGATGTTCTGGCGGCGCAACGCAGCCTCGACGTCCTGCGGGGTGAGGCCATAGGCGGCGAGGCGGAGGCGATCGAGCCAGATCCGCATCGCGGGCGTCCGAGCTCCGAAGATACGGACCTCGGCGACGCCGGGAAGGTTCTGCAGCCGGTCCTTGACGAAGCGATCGGCATAGTCGGTGACCTCGATCGACGACATCCGGTCCGACGACAAGGCCAAGTAGATGATCGGCTGGGCGTCCGCTTCGACCTTGGCGATGACCGGCTCGTCCACCTCGTCCGGAAGGCTCTTACGTGCCCGAGAGACGCGATCGCGCACATCGGCCGCCGCCGAATCCTGGTCTCGATCGATCCGAAACCGCACGCTGATCTGGCTCCGGCCTTCGCGGCTCTGCGAGGTGAGCAGGTCCACGCCCTCGATGCCGGAAAGCACCTCCTCGAGCGGCTGGGTCACCTGACTTTCGATGATCTCGGGAGATGCACCGCGATACTCCGTGGTCACCGACACCACGGGCTCGTCGATGTTGGGATATTCGCGCACGGGCAGGCGGCTATACGCCATCAACCCGACCATAAGCAGAATCAGGCTCAGAACGCTGGCGAACACTGGTCGGCGGATACAGAGTTCGCTGAGGTTCATGGCCTTGCCCCGCGCTCAGCCGGCCGAGCTGCGCGCGGCACCGACCGCAGGCGCGCCACCCTCGGCAGCAGGCGGCCCTCCTGGCGGTGCCGTCGACGGCACTTGTGGGGCCACCACCTGGACCGGCACCCCGTCGCGGATCTTCAACAGGCCTCCGGTCACGATCATGTCGCCGGGTTGCAGTCCGGCACGGACCTCGACCTCACCCTGGCGCCGGTTGCCCAGCTGCACGGGCGTCAGCTTGGCAATGTTCGGCTTGCCGTCAGCCGATGCAACCACCTTGAAGACGTAGGCCTGATCGCCCTGCGGCTGAATCGCCTGTTCAGGCACGAAGATGGCGTTCTGTCGCTCCGACAAGGTCAGGCTGACCCGGGCGAACAAGCCCGGGCGCAGTTTCTTCTCGTCGTTGCCGATCTCGGCCCGCACGACGATGGCGCGCCCGGCCTTGTCGATCAGGGGATCGAGCGCCTTCACCACCCCGGTGAAGACCTGATCGGGAAAGGCGTCGATCGCCAGCGAGATTCGCTGCCCGGACTCGACGGCCGGCAGAAAGAGTTCCGGCACCCGAAAATCGACCTTGAGTGGATCGATCTGCTCGAGGTTGACGATCGCCGTGCCGGCCTCGACGAACTCGCCAGGGCTGACATTGCGCAGGCCCGCCCTGCCGTCGAAGGGTGCCACGAGCTTGCGCCTGTCGAGCCGGGCCTGCGCCAGGTCGACCGCGGCGTCGGCGGTCTTCATGGCCGATTCGGACTCGTCCAAGGACCGTTGCGTCCCGGCATTGCCGCGCCGCAACTCCTTGGCCCGATCGAAATTGCTGTGCGCCAGGCTCTGTTGTGCCATGGCCTGCTGCAATTCCGCCCGCTCGATCGAGCTGTCCAGCTCGACGACGACGGTGCCCTTGCCCAGCATCCCGCCTTCGGTGAAATTGATCGTCGTGACCCGCCCGGCCACCTCCGGGCGCAGCACCACCGACTCGTTGGAGATCAGCGTGCCGACGGCGTCGATGCTGGTCTGCGCATCCCCCACGCGGACCGGCTGCGCCTCGACCGGTACAGGACCGCCAGGGCCACCGCGCCCCCCGCCCGGGGCACCTGACTGCCGCGCCGGCGCCAGGACATAGTGCCAATAGCCTCCGGCGCCGGCTGCGGCCACCAGCAGTACGATCAGGACGGCGACAATGGAACGAAGCACGACCTAATCTCCAGACCGGCGAGCCGCCGCCGGCTACGCTCAGGAGTTCATGGTCCCCCAGAAATCCTCGTTCGACTTCGCGTACTTCATCTTGTCGAGCAGGAACTCGATCGCGTCGGTGGTGCCCATCGGATTCAGGATCCGGCGCAGCACCCACATCCGTGACAGCGTCCCGCGATCAACCAGCAGCTCTTCCTTGCGCGTACCAGATTTCTGGATATCGATCGCCGGGAACACCCGCTTGTCGGCGATCTTGCGATCGAGCACGATCTCCGCGTTGCCGGTGCCCTTGAACTCCTCGAAGATCACCTCGTCCATCCGCGAGCCCGTGTCGATCAGGGCCGTGGCGATGATCGTCAGCGAGCCGCCTTCCTCGATGTTGCGGGCCGCACCGAAGAACCGCTTCGGCCGTTGCAAGGCGTTGGCGTCAACACCACCGGTCAGCACCTTGCCGGAGCTCGGCACCACGGTGTTGTAGGCACGCGCCAGCCGGGTGATCGAATCCAGGAGGATCACGACGTCGCGACCGTGCTCGACCAGACGCTTGGCCTTCTCGATCACCATCTCAGCGATCTGCACATGCCGGTTCGCAGGCTCGTCGAACGTCGAGCTGACCACCTCGCCGCGCACCGTACGCTGCATGTCCGTCACCTCCTCGGGCCGTTCGTCGATGAGCAGCACGATGAGGAATACCTCGGGATGGTTGGCCATGATCGCGTGAGCGATGTTCTGCATCAACATCGTCTTGCCGGTCCGGGGCTGCGCGACGATCAGCGCGCGCTGGCCTTTTCCGAGCGGGGCCACAATCTCGATAATCCTAGTCGAATTATCTTTCTGGCCAGTCACTTCAAGATTGAGCTTTCGCGTCGGATAATACGGCGTCAGGTTGTCGAAATGGACGCGATGCCGAGCGACCTCAGGCGTGTCGAAGTTGATCGTGTTGGCACGCAGCAGCGCAAAATAGCGCTCGCCCTCCTTTGGTGCCCGAACCTGGCCCTGGACCACGTCACCGGTCCGCAGCGCGAACCGACGGATCTGTGACGGCGACACATACACGTCGTCCGGACCCGCCACGTAGTTCACGTCGGGCGAGCGGAGAAAGCCAAAACCGTCCTGAAGGATCTCCAAGACGCCTTCGCCCGTGATCGGGACGTCGGTCTCAGCCAGTCGCTTCAAAATCGCGAACACCATGTCGGACTTCTTCAGCGTGCTCGCGCTGTCGATGCCCAGATCCTCGGCGTAGCGCAGCAGCTCGGCCGCCGGACGCCGCTTCAGCTCCGTGAGATTGACAGCCGGCAACGGCTCGCGGGGCGGCTGTGGCGCGTGATGCTGCGGCTGCGCATACTCACGACGCTGGTGGTGCCGCTCTTGCGGCTGCGAGTAATTCTGCACCTGTGGTCGCACCGGCGGGGCCTCGATCGGCTGCGGCTCAGCCACGGGCGGCGCCGCCTGAGCGACCCGTTGCGGCTCGGGCTCAGGCTCGGGTTGCGGCAGATGCTCGGGCTGTGCCGCGTGCACGGGTACCGCTTCCTCGATCAGGCGTAGCGTCGTCTGCTCGGCGCTGGCACGACCCGATGATCCTTCCGGTCCATCCCCGTTGGCAGCCTGGTTCCTGGTGCCTCCGCTGCCAGGCGGACGGCCACGCCGGCGGCGGGGCGCCGGAGCTGCGGCTGGGATGATGCCCGCCAGCGATTCGCCGCTACCGGGGGTGTCGTCGGTCGACTCGGTCATGCATCGCTCATCGATGGGCCGCAGCAGGGCGGCAGTGAGACAATCTTCAGTTTCAAAGCGGTTTCAGGACAGCCAAGAGAACGATCCCGATGAACAGCAGCGTCGGGACTTCGTTGAACACCCGATACCAGGTTGCGGACTTCGGGCGCTCATCGGCCTGAAAGCGGCGCACGTGCCGGGCAAGAATGCCATGGCAGGCCAACATGCCCACCACCAGTAGCAGCTTGATGTGCAGCCATCCGTCGGCCCACTGCGCCTGCGCGCTGGCCAGGGCTAGGCCAGCCAGCAATGTCACCACCATGGCGGGCGTCGTGATGGCCCGCAGCAGCCGCCGTTCCATGATCTTGAACGTTTCCGAGGCCTCGGAGCCGACCTCGACACCGGTATGGTAGATCAGCAGACGCGGCAGATACCACATCCCAGCCAACCAAGCGGTGAACGCCATGATATGCAACGCTTTGAGCCACAAGGCTCCATCCATCGGAGATCCGCACGGATAACAGGGGAGAACGGGGGATGTTGGGCGGAGACTTTGCAGGCTCTCCCACCGGCAAACCTGAGCTCGCTGGAATCGAAAGCTGGCCTGGAGGGGTGGCGAATGACGCTACGTCCCTTCAATGGCTCATCCGTCGAGGGATTTCAAGTAGTCTACGAGCGCGCCCACACGTTCGGGCGGCGTTTCCTGAGTGACCCCATGGCCGAGGTTGAAGATGAACGGGCGGTTTCCATAGGCCGTGACGATGCGTTGCGCTTCCGCGCGCAGGGCCGGCTCGTCACCGAGCAGTGCCACCGGGTCGAGATTGCCCTGCAGGCATAGCACCGGATCCTGCCGCAGTTCGGCTGATGCCCAGGCAACAGGCACGGAGGTGTCCAGGCTGATGCCCTGAACGGGCACTTTCTGCGAAAACACGGCGTAAGCAGCGCCGATACCGCGTGGAAAGGCGATGATCGGAACGTGCGGGTGCTTGGCGCGCAGGGCCGTGACGATGCGACGGGTGGGCTCGATGCACCAACGGTCCAGCTCAGGTTCCGGCAACACGCCGGCCCAGCTGTCGAACAGCTGGATGACCTCGGCCCCGGCCTCGATCTGGGCATCGAGGTAGCGAGTGATCGCGTCGGTCAACAGGTCGATCAATTGCGCGAACAATGCCGGCTGCTGTCGGGCCATCCGTCTTGGCGCGAGGAATTCCTTACTGCCGCTACCCTCCACCATGTAGGCGGCCAGCGTCCATGGCGCCCCCGAAAACCCGATCAGGGTCACTTCTCGTGGCAGAACCGCGGCAAGGCGTCGCACCGTTTCATAGACCGGCGCCAGATGGGCATGAAACTTGTCGAATCCCAGCCGCGCCAGGTCGGCTTCCGTGCACAGGGGCGTGAGCTGCGGGCCTTCGCCTTCGACGAAGCGAACATCCGCACCCAGCGCGTCCGGCACGACCAGAATATCGGAAAAGAGGATGGCGGCGTCGAATCCGTAGCGCCGTATAGGCTGCAGCGTCACCTCGACCGCGAGCTCGGGTGAATAACAGAGTTCCAGGAACGAGCCCGCGTCACGACGCAATGCCCGATATTCGGGGAGATAACGGCCGGCCTGGCGCATCAGCCAGACAGGCGGACGCGGGTGCCGAATCCCTGCCAAGGCGGCGAGCAAGGGCTTTTCGGGCGAGACTGGAGCTGGCGACGCCATGCCGTGACGATCCTTGTGGGTTCGGCTTATCCCGCTGCCTTCTACTTCAAATCAGATTCTTAAGATTCTTGGAAGTGGTGGTAGTTGGGATGCGGGGTACCGGGATTAGCCTCGTCGAACCACCTTGTCCCCAGAAATCCGCCGCCTGCCTGCACGCCGTGCGCGTTCGGGCGCATCTCGGGGACAGGTCCCGCTTCGGATAGGCAAATCATGCACTTGGTGACTGCCGAGGCGGTGTGGCGCTGTGGATGACGCGCGAATGACAGCGTGCCGGTGCAGAGCTGTCGAAAAGTCGCCACGACTGGAGTAGATAGGTGTGCGGAACCGGTGAGCGCCGTGCATAGAACGGGCGCCGGCCGGTGGCGGGAGGTTTTCCACAACAAACCGTCATAGTTGTACCTTACTGCTGGGACAGGCTGCCTTGCGGCTCCATGTGCATCTGATTTCGGATTCCACCGGTGAGACGGTCACCACGGTGGCCCGCGCCGCCGTTTCCCAGTTCGAGGACGTCGTGCCGGTCGAGCACGTCTGGTTCTTCGTGCGCACGCGGCAGCAGCTGGAGAAGGTGCTGGCCATCGTCGAGGCGCTGCCTGGGCTGGTGATCTTCACCCTGGCGTCGCCGGAGCTCCGGCACGCGTTGCAGGACCGATGCCTCGCCCTCAACGCGCCGTGCGTGCCGGTGCTGGATACCGTGATGAATGCCCTGGCGGGCCTGCTCGGCTCCGCTGGGCGGCCGCAGATCGGTCGGCAGCACGCGCTGGACGAGGGCTACTTCACGCGCATCGCAGCCATCGACTATGCCATGCGCCACGACGATGGACAGGTGCTCGACGATCTGGAGCTTGCCGACGTGGTGCTGGTCGGCGTCTCGCGCACCTCCAAGACACCGACCTGCGTCTACCTCGCCCATCGCGGCATCAAGGCCGCCAACGTGCCGATCGTATCCGAGCAGTCCAGGCTCGATTCGTTGACCAAGCTGCAAC
>JAPJRA010000070.1 GCA_030824835.1 Geminicoccaceae bacterium
ACCCCGATTCGGCCGCCATGAAGCTGCACCAGCTCGCGGCAGATGGCGAGGCCGAGGCCGCTGCCGCCGTAGACCCGGGTGGTCGAGTGGTCGACCTGCATGAACGGGCGGAACAGCTCGGCCTGGCGCTCGGCCGGAATGCCGATGCCGGTGTCCCGCACCGCGAAGTGCACGGTCACCTTGCCGTCGACCACCGGGTCGGCCCGGACGATGACGTCGACGCCGCCCTCGCGCGTGAACTTGAGGCCGTTGCCGATCAGGTTGACCAGGATCTGCCGCAATCGCGTCGGGTCGCCGACGAGGAACGCAGGCACGTCGGGCGCCACGTCGAAGTCGAGCGTCAGCCCGCGGTCGACGGCCTGGGGAGCCATGATCGACCGCGCCTGCTCGAGGACCTGCCTCAGGCCGAAATCGGTCCGCTCCAGGGTCAGCCCGCCGGCGCCGATGCGGGAGAAGTCGAGGATGTCGTTGATGACGCTGAGCAGGTGCTTGCCGGAGGTCTGGATCGTGCCGACGTAGGACCGCTGCTGCGGCGCCAGTGAGCCGGCCGCCAGCAGGTCGGCCATGCCCAGCACGCCGGTCATGGGCGTCCTGATCTCGTGGCTCATCGCGGCCAGGAAATGCGTCTTGGCCCGCTCCCCGGCCTCGGCGCGCGCCTGTGCCGCCCGGGCGGCGGTCGCCAGGTTGCGGAGCGTCTGAATCCGGTGGTGGAGCTGGGACGCCAGCCAACCGCAACCGAGACTGGCCAGCACGATCAGGCCGGCGGCGAGCTCGGTCCGCAGCCACCACGCCGCAAGGATCGCCGGCACCGGCTGGCCGGTGACCACCCGCAACCCGAGACCCGGCACCTCGGCCAGCGATAGCATGTACTCGGCCACGATCTGCGGAGCGGCCCCCTGCGCTGCCGTCAGGTGCGGCTTGCCGGTCAGGAAAGGTGGTGGCGGCGGCTCCGTCTGATCACTGGACCAGCGGGTGTCCACCGCCAAGAGGTCGCCGTCATCGTTGGTGAGCGCTACCGTCTGATCGTCGCGGCTGGTCAGGTCGGTGAAAGCCTCGGCATAGAGCTGCCAGCTCGCCACCACCGCGACCACTCCCGCAAATTCGCCGGCCGCCGACCGGATCGACCAGGTCACCGGCACGATGCGCTGGTGAGGCGGAATCCGCGAGATGACCGGCGCCCCTATGTCCATTCCCTGCGTGGCGCCGTCACGCTGACGGCGGAAATACGCCCGGTCGCTGAAATTTACGCCAATGCTCACCGGGTTGGCCGCGAACCGGACGATACCCTCGGCGTCGAGGATCACGAGGCGATTCAGTGCGTCGAGCTGGTCGATGCGATGCGCACGTTCGTACAGCCAAGTATAGAGGCCGGGCAGGTCCAGCTCACCCTGAGCATAGGCTTCCAAGCCCAGGGACACGATCAGGTCGAGCGTTCCCAGGCCCCTACCGACAACGCCGGCGGCCGGGACGCTGATGGCCTGGATGTCGCTCTCGGCGTGCTTCAGCATGTCGGCGCGATCACGCCACAGATAGTCGCAGGCAACGGCGGCGCTGAGCGCGAGGGCGACCAGTCCGGCGCCGATTCCTATCGTACGCGGCCGTTGCCGGTCCACGAACCGGCTCGCGCGGGTGGCGAACCGGCGCCCCACGCGCTGCAAGCGCCTGGCCTCCCAGCTCATGCGGGTGCGCGGGCCACGGCCGTGCAGCGGTCGCCAATGGCCGAATGACCGCCAACTACTTGATCCGGCGGCATGTTCCATCCCCGCGAGACGTCGACGCTGACCAGGCGCCCTATCGACCTGTACAGCTAGAATGGGACCATCGACACGTGCTTGGCAACTGAAAGGCACTGTGTCCGGCTCGTTTGGGCCGCGGTGACCGCCCATGGCGACGCCGTGTCGCAAACGCGACGCGGTCGAGCCCGCCGCCCGCCGTCAGACCGGCGAGCAGGAGGCTTGCCCGTGCAGCGAGCGGGCAGCCGCGCAGGCATAGTTGTACATGGTCGGGAACTGGTTGGATTCGTTCGGGCCGCTCAGCGACGACGCGCCCTGGAGCTTGAAGCTGTCGCTGGCGTAGCCCCAGGAGGTGACCGCGAAGATGATGTTGCGGGTCGGCCACTGCCCCTGATCGAGTGACGAATCGCTGAGGGCGCCGAGATTGGTGACGTGCGGGCCGCCGCTCGAGCCACCCTGCATGCCCGAGCCGACGAGGTAGTCGCGGCCGTCCGAGTGCGCCAGGTGCTCGCTCTGGGTCAGCATCTGGCCGTCATAGTAGTTGGCCGGGAAGCCCAGCTGGCTGGTGTGCCAGAAATTCTGCAGGCAGTAGTGGAAGCAGGCGCCGAACCAGCCCGTGTAGTCGCCGATCTCGGTCGTGGTGCCGGTGCGGTTGTTGAGCACGACCAGGCCGACGTCGTAGCCCTGGTCCAGCTGGCCCCGGCTGTACCAGCCGCCGGTGGTGATCACCCAGGCAGCGGTGGCCGAGCCGTAGAGCGGCGATTCGCCGTTGCGGTAGGCCGGGTAGAACGTCCCGGAGCGGATCCAGCCGGCGCTGCCGGTACCGCCCTGGTGCACGCAATGCCCGGCCGTCACCAGGATCGAGCGCGAGATCAGGGATGCGGTGCAGCGGGCCGTCAGGCCGTCGGCGGTGGTGAACCTGAACCAGCCGGAGAGACGGTGCGGCGCCGTGCTCTGCGCCTCGGCGTCGACCAGGGAATCCGAATAGTGATAGATCGACTGGTAGGCGTTGACGCCGAAATTCTCCGGCTTGATGGGTCCGATGGGCTGGGTGGTCAACGCCGGCACGGCGCTGCGCGACGGACGTGCCACGGTCGGGGCCGGGGTCACGCTCTCCGGCCCGGGATCTCCCGGCATGGCCTGGAAAGCGGGGCCGGTGCTGCCCAGGGTGATCGTGACCGGTGCCAGCGCCTCGGCCGGCAGGGTGGCCAGCGTGCGCAACGCCGGCACGACATCCCCAGCCGTGGCGGGCACGGCCGCGTGCTGGCCGCGCAGGCGATGCGCCACCTGTGCGTCCGCGCCGGACGATGCGATCAGCATCCCGGCGCCCACCAGCCCACAAGCCCAGACTCGTGACCGCATTTGCCGAATCCCTGACGCCGATGGCCCATGTCTGCCGGGAGCGATCAGGCCGGGCCTGGGCGGCACATGGAATGGAGGATGCTATGCTTGCGAGGGCCGAGCGTCAATCAAGGGAAGAACAGATATATTTGTGTAATATTTCGGCGACGGCAGGCCAATGCGCAGGCTCGGTCGCCTACTCGCCGCCCTGCAACAGCAGCCCGCGCCGGCGGGCGCTGCGGAACAGCAGCGTGAAGATGGCCCCGCCCACCACCAACCACACGGCCAGCAGGCCCACCGCCTGCAGGAACAGGCCCTGGTCGAAGCGGTGCTCGACCAGGACGGCGCGCATGCCCTCGAACACCGGCGCCGACGGCAGCAGCCAGGCGACCCAGCGGACGGACGGAGGCAGGGTGGCGATCGGGTAGAAGACGCCAGAAAAGGGCTGGATGAAGAAGATCGCGGCCCAGGCCAGGCTCTCCGCACCCAGGCCGAGGCGGATGACGAGGCCGGCGATGATGAGCGCGATGGCCCAGCCGAACAGCATCATCACCGCGAAGAACGGGATGATCGTCCAGCCGAGTGTCCCCAGCAGCGAGTAATGGAAGAGCGGGTAGGCCAGGAGCGCCGCACCGCCGACGCCGATCAGCACGCGCAGGGCGCTGACCAGGAAATTGGCCACCACCAGCTCCCACGGCCGCAGCGGGGTGACGAACAGGTGGCCCAGATGGCGGGCGTACATCTCCTCGAGAAAGCACATCGACACGCCGAGCTGGCCGCGGAACAGCGTGTCCCAGAGCAGGATGGCCGAGAGGAAGACGCCGGCGGCCTGGGCGACCCAACCGGACTGACCGACCAGGAACTGGGTGATGAAGCCCCAGAGGATCATCTGCACGGTGGGCCAGTAAACCAGATCGAGCAGGCGCGGCCAGGAGCCCAGGAGCAGATAGGCGTGGCGCAGCAGCATGGCGCGGATGCGGCGCAGCGACGGCGGCAGGGTGGCGGTCATGCGTCGACCGGGGTAGCAGGGCGACGCCGGTCGCGGGCGATGTCGAGGAAGACGTCCTCGAGATCGTCCCGGCCGTAGCGCGCGAGCAGCTGCGCCGGGCTGCCCTGGTCGACCAGCCTGCCGCGGCGCAGCGGGTCGGCGGTGTCGGGGTCGAGCGAGGCTGTGGGCTCGTCGAGGAGCAGCAGCTCGGGCTCGTTGATCAGCGCCTTGGCCAGGAGCACCCGGGTCTTCTGGCCGGCCGACAGGCGGCCGAACGGCCGGTCGATGAAGGATTCGAGATCGAGGTCGTGGGCGAGCTCGGCAATGCGCTGGCGTGGCCGCGCCACGGCATAGAGCTCGCCATAGATGCGCAGGTTCTGGCGCACGGTCAGCCGCTGCGGCAGGTCGAGATAGGGGCTGGTGAAGTTCATCCGCGGCAGGACCTGCTGCCGTCGCCTCGGCATGGGCTCGCCCAGGATGGAGATGCTGCCGGCGCTGGGCTCGAGCAGGCCCAGGAGCATCGCCAGCGTCGTCGTCTTGCCCGCCCCGTTGGGCCCGAGCAGGGCCACGGTCTGCTGTCGCCCGACGCTGAAGCTGACGTCCGCCACGGCGGCCACGTCGCCATAGAGCTTGGTCAGCCCGATCACCACGATGGCGGGCCTGTCCTGACCGGCTGGTGATCCTCCGGTGCTCGGGCTCACTCGGCCAGGCCGCGCTCGCGGTAGTAGCGTGCCGCACCGGGATGGACCGGGATCGCGACGCCGCGCAGCGCGTCGGCGGCACGGATCTCGGAGCCTTTGGGGTGGCCTTCGTCCAGGACCTTCAGCGTCGCCGGGTTCCACAGGGCCTGGGTGATCTCATAGGCCAGCGTCTCGTCGAGCTCGGCCGTCGCGACCCAGAGCGCAGCCACCCCCAGGGTGGGTATGCCGATCTCGATGCCGGCATAGGTGTCGCCCGGGATATCGGCCGGGGTCAGGAACCGATGCTGCTCGAGCAGAGTGGTGACGGGAGGGCCCACAATCGGGAGCAGCTGGGCGCCCACCGCCTCGGCCAGCTCGGTCACGGCCGCTGCCGGGAAGCCCGCCACCAGGAACAGCGCGTCCAGCTGCCCCTCCCGCATCAGGTCGATCGAGCGCGACGGCGTGGCATACACCGGCTGCAGATCGTCCGGCATCAGGCCGAAGCCCTCCAGGATCAGCCGGGCATCGACCAGGGTGCCCGAGCCTTGGGCATCGAGCGACACGCGGCGGCCGCGCAGGTCGGCCACCTTGGTGATTCCGGACGACGGCGACACGACGATGTGGATGCTTTCCAGATAGAGGCTGGCCAGCGCCCGCAGGCTCGCCATCGGCGGCTGGCCGTCGAACACGCCGGTGCCGGTATAGGCGCCATAGACGACGTCGCTCTGCGCGAAGCCGGTCTCGATCCGCCCCGCGCGGATCGCCTCGACATTGTCGACAGACCCCTTGGACGCCTCGACCACCAGGGTCAGGTCGGCCACCCCGCATGCGCCGGCTTCGACGCATGGCCGCGCCCCCGGCGGCCGCGACAGCGCGCCGGCGATCAAAGCGCCGATCGGGTAGTAGGTGCCGGTGACGCTGCCGGTGCCGATACGCAGGAAACGGCTATCCTCGGCCCGCGCGCCTCTCCCGAACGTGGCGAGCCCGGCGGCGGCCAAGCCGGAGGCCATAAATGGGCGTCGTTGCAGCTTCTGGCGCATGCGAAGCCTAGTCGGACGCGCGAACCGCGCGGCCGGTCATCCGCCTGACCACCTCGCCGTCGACGATCCGGACGAACTTCAACCCCATGCCCTCGGCGCTCGGGTGACGCTGCGAGATCTGCAGCTCGTAGGCGCCGTCCGCGTCGATGACGAACGAATAGGTATCGAGCGCCTCGCCGTTGACGACCGCCCACCGTAGCGGGTCGCCTAGGATCGCGTCTGGCTCGCGCCTGGTCCGAAAGGGATCGTAGCCGACGCCGGCCAGGAAGAAGGACCTACCAGGCGCCGGGATCAACAGCATCTCGTCGGCGTGACGCCGCACCCCCGGCACGTCGCGGCGCCCATCCACGAGGGTCACGTTCGTCCAGGTCACCTGCAGCCCGTTATCCTGATAGGGCACGATCTCCATGTCGATCTCGCGCTGCTCATGATAGGGCCCCGCATTCGGATCGTCCTCCGCCTCGCCGACGAAGACCCCCAACAACTGCTTGGTCGGCGGCACCTCGGCCCTGGCCTGGGTGCCGGCCCAGGTCAGCGCCAGCACCACCGCCGCGACCATGCCCGTCTGCATCATTGGCCCACCTTCGTCAGTCGCTGTTGGATAGGATCCTGCATGCCCACAGCGGTGCGGCGCATCAGCGTCACGGACAAGGCATCGCCGTCGCGCTGCGCCGCATACCGGTCAAGCTCGAAATCCCCGCGATCATAGATCTCCAATCTGTAGAGGTAGATCGCATCGTCGGTGGTTCGAGCCCAATAGAGCGGCTCTCCCTCGAGGGGATTCGGCGTCCCGTCACCGAACATCGACCAACTACCGTCGACCTTCCCGGCGAACACGCCCGGTCGCCCTGCAGGTTCGAATGCCACCGTCACCGGGTCGTGACCGGGCGGCGTCCACCGTACCGTGAACCCACCACCGCTCCGCGACCATTCCATGGTGGGGGTGCCGTCGGCCGACGCGGCCCACCGACCGAGCATGGAATCGAGCCTCTCTGCGGCACCGGCGGATACCAGCGTGAGCAGCAGCAGCATGACGGTAGCGAGTCCGCACCACGCTGTCCGCATGCCCCTTGCGCCACACTTGCTCCGGTTTGGCATTGTGATGCTCCGTCGCCGGCCGCTCCAATTGGCGGATAGGCAGATTTGCCGTTAGGAATAAGCCCCAGCAGCGCAGTTTCCAATGCGACTGAGCAGAGGGCCAAGCCATGCTGATCGGGGTGCCCAGGGAGATCAAGCCGCACGAGCACCGCGTAGGACTGGTGCCGTCGAGCGTGCGCGAGCTGGTGGCACATGGGCACCAGGTGGTGGTCGAGGCGAACGCGGGCTCCGGCATCGGCATCGATGACGAGGCCTATCGCACCGCCGGCGCCAGCATCGTGCCGACGGCGGAGGAAATCTTCGCCCTGGCCGAGATGGTGGTGAAGGTGAAGGAGCCGGTGCCGGGCGAGTACCGGCTGGTCCGCGAGGAGCAGATCCTGTTCACCTACCTACATCTTGCCGCGGACCTGCCACAGACCGAGGCCCTGCTCACCTCCGGCTGCGTCGCCATCGCCTACGAGACCGTGACCGACAGCCGCGGCCGGCGACCTCGCTCATCGGCGTCAGCAGCGGCAGCCGGCCGGATGAGCGTCCAGGTGGGTGCGCATCTGCTGGAGAAGCTGCAGGGTGGTGCCGGAATCCTGCTGGGAGGGGTGCCCGGGGTACATGCGGCAAAAGTCGTGGTGGTCGGCGGCGGCGTGTCCGGCACCAACGCCATCCGCATGGCCATGGGCATGGAGGCTCAGGTCTACGTGATCGACAAGAGCCTGGACCGCCTCTACGAGCTCGATTTCCAGTTCGGGCCGATGTTGAACACCATCTTCTCGACGGTGGCGGCGATCGAGCAGCACGTGACCACGGCCGATCTGGTGATCGGGGCGGTTCTGGTGCCGGGGGCGGTGGCACCGCGGGTGATCACCCGCGCCATGATGCGGCAGATGCGGCCGGGCTCGGTGTTCGTCGACATCGCCATCGACCAGGGCGGCTGCGCCGAGACCTCGCGCCCGACCACGCACGACAACCCGACCTATGTCGAGGAGGGCGTCGTGCACTACTGCGTCACCAACATGCCGGGGGCCGTGCCGCGCACCTCCACATTCGCGCTGAACAACGCGACCCTGCCGTTCGTCATGGCGCTCGCCGACAAGGGCTTCCGCAGGGCCATCCAGGACGATCCGCATCTGGCGGACGGTGTCAACGTGCTGCACGGCAAGCTCACCAACGAGGCCGTGGCCAAGAGCCTGGGGCTCGCCTGGACGCCGTTGAGGCAGGCCCTCGCCTGAGCCACGTCGGCGGGCCAACGTGCAATTCCGATTGCCGTGCGGTTGATGCAGGTTCGCGATAAATGTTAAGTCATCGCGTGAGGCTCGGGCGATCGCCGCCTGGGCACGATTCGATTGACCTGCAACCCGTGAAGCGCAACGAACGCCTCGATCGTCTGGCCGAGTTTCCGTTCCGCCGTCTGGCGGCGCTGCTGGCGCGCGTTCCGGCTCCGGCCGGCCCGACCCTGGACCTGGCGCTGGGCGAGCCCAAGCATGCGCCACCGGCCCTGCTGGCCGAGACGGTGGCGGCCCACGCGCATCAATGGAACCGCTACCCACCGGTCAACGGCACCGCCGAGTTCCGTGCCGCCGCTGCAGGCTGGCTGACGCGGCGGTTCGAGCTGCCGCCGGATGCGCTCGATCCGGACCGCCACGTGCTGCCGCTCGCCGGCACCAAGGAAGGCCTCTATCTGCTGCCGTCCGTGCTGGTGCCCGGCACCGGCTCGGCGTCCGTGCCGGCGGTGCTGATGCCGGACCCGGTCTATGCGGTCTATTACGGTGCGGCGGTCATGGCCGGCGCCGAGCCGGTGCTGCTCCCGGCCACCGCCGCCACCGGCTTCCTGCCCGACCTCGACGCCCTGGCACCGGCCCTGCTGGAACGGACGGCCCTGCTCTATCTTTGCTCGCCCGCGAACCCGCAGGGTGCCGTGGCCGACCTCGACTACCTGCAGCGGGCCGTGCGGCTCGCGCGGCGATACGGTTTCGTGCTGGCGGTCGACGAGTGCTACAGCGAGCTGTGGGACGTGGCACCGCCGCCGGGAGCCCTGAGCGCGGCGCTGGCCGACGGCGGCAGCCTCGACAACGTCGTCGTGTTCCATTCGCTGAGCAAACGCTCCAGTGCCGCCGGGTTGCGGTCCGGCTTCGTCGCCGGCGACCCTGCCGTGCTGGGACCGCTGCTGCGCCTGCGCGCCTACGCGGCTCCAGTGCAGCCCCTGCCGCTGCTGGCCGCGGCCACGGCGTTGTGGGGCGACGAGGCGCATGTGGAGGCGAACCGGGCGCTCTACCGCGCGAAGTTCGATCTGGCGCAGCGGCGGCTCGGCAATCGGTTCGGCTTCTACCGACCGGCGGGCGGATTCTTTCTATGGCTCGACGTCGGCGACGGCGAGGTGGCGGCACGCCGCCTCTGGGCCGAGGCCGGCGTGCGGGTGCTGCCCGGCGGGTATTTGTCGATCGGCGAGGCCGGCGGCGGCAATGCCGGTACGCCCTATATCCGGGTGGCACTGGTCGACGAGATCACGACGGTCGACCGCGCGCTCGGGCGCCTGGCCGACCTGCTGGGCGAGTCCGGTTCGTTGGGGCCGGCGCCATGATGCTGCAAGCTTGGGGAGACGGGTATGGCCGCTTCGACCGCTGACGCTTTCGGCGGCTCGCCGCTGTGGGCTCGGCTGCAGGGCAGCCTGCGCCGCCTCGGCGGGGTCGCGGCGGTGGTGGTGGCGGTGGCGCTGGCGGTGGCCCTGGTCGGCTTCGACTGGCGCGACCCGTCCCTCAACCAGGCCACCGCGCAGGCGGTCCACAATCCGGTCGGGCCCATGGGCGCCTACGCCGCGGACCTGCTCTACCAGCTGTTCGGGTTTGCCGCCTGGGTGCCGGTGGTGGTGAGCCTGAGCTGGGGCGTGCGGCTGGTGGTGGGCAAGTCGCTGCGCTGGCCGTGGGTGCCGGTGCTGAGCCTGCCGCTGGCGATGCTCTGCGTGGCCGCGTTCCTCGCCACCCTGCCGCTGCTGCCGACGGCGAGCTGGCCGCTGCGGGTCGGCCTCGGCGGGGCCGTGGGCGACCTGCAATGGCGCTGGTTCGAGCCGCTGCTGGGGCAGCGCGGCTTTGCCGGCGCCAGCCTCGTGTTGGCGGTCCTGCTCGGCTTCACCGCCCTGGGCATCCGCTGGGCGGAAGGGATCTGGGCCGCTGGGCGCCTGCTCGCCGGGTCGCTGTGGGTCGGCCGGCGGCTGGGCGACGCGGCCGGTGCTGCCACCGTCGGCTCCGGGCGGCTCGCCAAGCGGGGCTGGAGCGGCATCGAGCTGCCGCGCCTGCGTCGACCGGGCCAGCCTTCCGAGCCGGTCGATGTGCCGAGCGAGGCGGTGCGGCGGCCGGGACGGCGGCGGCCCGTGGTCGCGGCCGTGGACGAGGTCGACGAGGAGCCGCCGCCGCCGCGTGTCCGCCGGCCCCGCCTCACCGCCGTCGAGCCGGAGCCCGCGGCCGAGTCGGCACCGTCCCGTGCCCCGCTCGTCGCCCGGGCCGTGGCTCCGGAAGTGAAGCGCAAGCCCAGCCCGCCGCAGGAGCCGATGGCCAGCCTGGAGTCGGATTTCGAGCTGCCGCATCTGGAC
>JAPJRA010000071.1:0-434 GCA_030824835.1 Geminicoccaceae bacterium
GTCCAGCATCGATCGTCCTTTCCTGGTGGCGGGCCTCAGCGGATACGCTGCAGAGCCTGCAAGAGGCGCTCACGCATCGCCTTGGCCTCGTCCCGCCGTTCTCGCTGCTGCTCGACGACTTCGACGGGGGCGCGGCCGACGAAGTCGGCGTTGCCCAACTTCTGCTCCAGCTTGGAGATCTCGGTCTCGAGCTTGCCGACCTCTTTTTCGAGCCGATTGCCCTCGGCCGCGAGGTCGAGCACCTCGCCGACCGGAAGGCTGAAGGTGGTCTCGTCGACCACGACGTTCAGAGCCTGCGGCGGCACCGGCAGGTCTTCGACAACGACCCGGTCGACCCTGGCCAGACGCTGGATGGCGTCGCGATGCCGATCGAGGCGCGCCATGGTCACGGCGCTGGCGCCATGCTGATGCAGCGTCAGGCGCGCGCCGGGCGG
>JAPJRA010000071.1:444-10400 GCA_030824835.1 Geminicoccaceae bacterium
GTTCAGCTCGGTCCGTGCCGCACGGATGGCGCCGATCAGGCGGACGAGCCAGCCCAGCTCACTCTCGGCCTCGCTGTCGACCAGCTCACCGCCGAGCCGTGGCCAGCTCGCCTGGATGAGCAGGCCGCCAGGGCGGCCGAACAGGCTCTGCCACAGCTCCTCGGTGACGAAAGGCGCGATGGGATGCAGCAGATGCAGCGCCTGGCTCAGCGCCCAGGCCGCCGTGGCGCGGGTTTCCGCCTGCGCTGCCACGTCGTCGCCAAACAGCAACGGCTTCGCCAGCTCGACGTACCAGTCGCAGAACGTGTCCCAGAAGAAGTGGTAGAGCCCAAGCGCGGCGTCGTTGAACCGGTATGCCTCGATCGCCCCGGTGACCGCTGACGCCGTCTTCTGGGTCTCGCCGATGATCCAACGATTGAGCGGCTGGGCGCAGGCGCGCGGGTCGAAGGCGGGGTCGAGCCGGGCTTCGTTCATCTCGACGAAGCGGGCGGCGTTCCACAGCTTGGTGACAAAGTTGCGGTAGCCCTCGACCCGGCTCGGGCCGAACTTCACGTCACGCCCCTGCGCTGTTGAGGCCAGCAACGCCAGTCGCAGCGCGTCGGTGCCGTAATCGTCGATGAGCTGCAGCGGGTCGATCACGTTGCCCTTAGTCTTCGACATTTTGGCACCGCGCTCGTCGCGGACCAGGCCATGGATGACGACGTCCTTGAACGGCACCTCGCCCATGAAGTGCAGTCCGAGCATCATCATCCGGGCGACCCAGAAGAAGATGATGTCGAAGCCGGTCACCAGCACGTCGGTGGGGTAGAACCGCTCGAGCTCGGCCGTGCGCTCGGGCCAGCCCAATGTCGAGAATGGCCACAGCCCCGAGGAGAACCAAGTGTCGAGCACGTCCTCGTCTCGGCGCAGCTCGACCGGCCGCCTATAGTGCCGGCTGGCTGCGGCCTCGGCTTCGGCCTCGGTTTCTTCGACGAAGACCTGGCCGTCCGGTCCGTACCAGGCCGGGATCTGATGTCCCCACCACAGCTGGCGCGAGATGCACCAGGGCTGGATGTTGCGCATCCACTCGAAGTAGGTGTTCTCCCACTGCCTCGGCACGAAGCGAGTCCGGCCGTCCTCGACCGCGGCGATCGCGTCCTGGGCCAGGGTCTTGGCGTCGCAGTACCATTGGTCGGTGAGGAACGGCTCCAGTGGTGTCGCGGAGCGGTCACCGTGGGGCACCATGTGCCGGTGACGCTCGATCGCCGCCACCAGCCCCAGGGCCTCGAGATCCTCCACGATGCGTCGCCGGGCGGCGAACCGGTCGAGGCCGCGATAGGCCGCCGGTGCCGCGGCGTTGACCTGCCCGACCTCGTTGAGGATCGATATCGCTTCCAGCGCGTGCCGCCGGCCGACCTCGAAATCGTTGAAGTCGTGCGCCGGCGTGATCTTGACCGCCCCGGTGCCCTTTTCGGGATCGGAGTAGCTGTCGGCCACAATCGGGATCCGGCGGCCGACCAGCGGCAGGATGGCGTACCGGCCGTGCAGGTGCCGGTAACGATCGTCGTCCGGATGGACGGCCACCGCCGTGTCCCCCAGCATGGTCTCCGGCCGGGTGGTGGCGACGGTGATGAACTCGCCGTCCAGTCCCTCGATCGGGTACCGGAAATGCCAGAGGAAGCCATCGACCTCCAGCTGCTGCACCTCCAGGTCCGAGACCGCCGTCTGCAGCTGGCAGTCCCAGTTCACCAGGCGCTTGTCCTTGTAGATCAGGCCCGCCTTGTGCAGGCTGACGAAGGCACGGCGCACGGCCCGGCTCAGCCCTTCGTCCATCGTGAAGCGCTCGCGGCTCCAGTCCGGAGAATCGCCGAGGCGGCGCATCTGTCGGGCGATGGTGCCGCCGGACTGGGCTTTCCATTCCCAGACCTTGGCGACGAACGCCTCGCGACCCAGCTCGCGCCGGCCGACGTTACCGCCCTCGGCTGCGAGCTGGCGCTCCACGACCATCTGGGTGGCAATGCCGGCATGGTCCGTGCCTACCTGCCAGAGCACCTCGCGTCCGCGCATGCGATGGAAGCGCACCAGCGTGTCCTGGATGGTATGATCCAGCGCGTGCCCCATATGCAGGCTGCCGGTCACATTGGGCGGCGGCAGCATGATGCAATACGGCGCCCCGCTGGCGGCGCTGTTCGGCGCGAGTGCTCCGGAAGCTTCCCATTCGCCGTAGATTCGCTTCTCGACCGCACCCGGCCGGTAGGTCTTGTCCAACATGGAGCGAGGGATTCCTCGATGGTCGATGCGGGCCGGCACCGACGGCGCCGAGTAGCGGGTTGTGTAGAAGAAAGCCGATGCTGCGGCAAGGCGACGGGCCGATCGCTGTCCGGTCGCCAAAGCGCACGTCGATGCTCGTAGGAATCAGGCGCGTCGCTGCGATCCAGGCGTGGACGCAGCTCGGGCAGGGTGGTGCAATGTCGAACCTGGCGGGTTGTCGCGGCGGGCCTTTGGCGCCCACCTCAGCGTTGCTGGAGGCGCCAGCGGGCGACGGTGCGGCCGACAAGCGCTAGGTTCTCGATTTCGGCGGACCAGGCGCGGCTGAAGCTGGGCGTTCGACTGGCGGGCTGATGCTCGGGTGCCAACGGCCGGAACTGGATCTGCATGGGCACGGTGACACCCTCGCCGACCACGACGGCCTCGCCCGTTCCCAGGGCTGGCAGGGCGCCGATCAGCCAGTCGAAGCCGTCCGGCAGAGAATTGCGGACGAACTGCTGATCGCGCTCGTTGCTCAGGCGCAGTGCCACGATCGTGCCGCACTGCGCGAGGCTGCTGGTCGAAAGTTCCGAGGGACGCTGGCTGACGAGGCACAACGACACCCCGTACTTGCGCCCCTCCTTGGCAATCCGGTCGATGGCCCGCCTGGTCGGCTCGAACACGGGTGCACCGTCGGCTGGGACGTAGCGGTGGGCCTCCTCGCAGACCAGCAACAGCGGCGGGCTGTGCTCGCGTTCGGACCAAAGGGCGAATTCGAAGATCAGCCGGCATAGCAGCGAGACGACGACGTTGACCACCTCGGACGGCACGCCCGAGATGTCGAGCAGGGTCACCGGCTGGCCGGCCACGGGCAGACGCAGCAATCGACCAAGGATCGCCTCGAGGCTATCGCGTAGATAGATCGACTGGAACATGAAGCCGTAACGCCGATCCTCGCGCACGCTGGTCAGTCGGGCGAGCAGATGGCGATAGGCGGCCGTGCCCTCCGCCTTGTTCAGCGTGCCCATGGCCTCCTCGATCAGGCGCGCAAGGTCCGACAGTCGATACGGCACGGGCGTGTCGACGGTGATGTGAGCGGTCTCGGCGGCGTTGCCCAGGTAGAGCTGCTTCGCGCGCAGAATCGCATCCTTGAGGATGGCGCCCTCGGCATAGGCACGACCGGGCTCGCCCGAGGTCAGGACGACCGCGATCTCCTCGAAGGTGAGCAGCCAGTAAGGCAGCTCGAGGTTCGATGGATCGAGCCGCAGCGCACACCCGCCGAATGCTGCCGCATATTCGTTATGCGGGTCGATGACCAACATGTGGGCGAACGGATGGGTGGTGAGCAGGGACTGCAACACCACGGTGACGGCGCAGGACTTGCCCGAGCCGGTACTGCCCAGGATCGCCAGGTTCTTGCCGAGCAGGCTGTCGATGGCGAGATAGGCTCGCATCTCAGGGTCATGGCGCAGATGCCCGATGTCCACATGGGCGGCGGCTGGTCGGGCATAGACCAGCGCGGCCTCGTCGCGACTGGCGCGGAAGATGGGAGCGTCGAGTGCCGGGTAGCTGGACACGCCTCGGCGGAAGTCACGCTGACGCCGTGCCTGGCTGACCTCGCCCAGCAACTGGATCTCGACCGCCGGCCGATCCGTGTCCCGCCGCCCCTTGCGAAGGCCATGCACGATGCCGAAAGCGCGGCCGACCGTCGTGGGCAGTGCCACGAGGTCGCCAATCACGATGCCGGCGGTGCCGCCGTCGGCAACGCCAAGTAGCAATCCGCTGATCGTGGCACCCCGCATAGCCACGACGTGCCCAACGACGTTCCCAGTGCCGCCGGTGCGTTGCTCGTCCAAGGTTGCTCCAGCTTCGTCTGCGCCTACAAGGCCCCATTTAGCGCAGGCGAGATTAAGGGCCTGCTAACGAGCTTCGCGGCCCGAGCTGGGCGGAGGCGCAGACGGTGGCTCACATCAACTCGGCACGGCGTGCCAGTTTCTTAACCTCCTGCTCGACGACCCGCTCGACGATCTCCGGCAGATGCTTGTCGAGCCAATCCCGGAGCATCGGTGTCAGGAGGTCGATGACCAGCTGCTCGACCGTCACGCCCGCCGCGGAGACGTCCTTCCTGTCGTCGGCGGTGGCCGCACGCGCCAGCCGTGCGAATGCCTGCGTGCTCGCGCTGGCGACCACGGGAGATATCAAGGATTCGGCGGCTGGCGCGGGCATTGGACTGGGCTCCATGGTGGTATGGGCCGATTCAACGGTCGGGGGCACGTTAGGCGCCGGCGCCGGATGCGGCGGTGCGCTTGCTGGTTGGGGTCGTGACGGCTCCGGTCCGCCTACGATCTCGGTCAACTCCAGGACGTCGTCGTCATCCTCGTCCGGCAAAGCCGGCATGATAGTGGCGCCACCGGCCGCCTTGGCCGCGCCCGATGCCCCACTGGCCGGTTCATCCTCCGCGATGATGCGTCGGATCGACGACAGGATTTCCTCCATCGAGGGCTCCTGCGCAGCCTTGCTGTCAGCCATTCTCCTGTCTCCCGCAACTGTGCGTCGGCCACCATCCAACCGACCACGATATCTTGCCCGGCACGGGCCCGGATGGCTCCAGCATGCCTATTCCGCTCCCAGTTTCGGCCCAAAGCCGAACCATTTTCGTTTGACGTCTTGATAGTGTATCTCAGGGTCGTAGTAGGCCACCGTCAGCCCGAGGTCGCGGGCCGTCAGCTGGCCGACCGCAGCTAGCATACGATAGGCCGCGAGCACCCGCTCTCGCTCCGCGCGAACCAGATCGGTCTCGCCCGCAAATCGCTCGCGCTCCGCGTCCAGCACGTCGAGCACGGTTCGAGCGCCGACCAGAGCCTCCTGACGCACGCCCTCCACGGCGAATGTCGCAGCGTCCACCTGAACCTGCAGCGAGCGGATCGAAGCCTCGGCGGTTTGCGTGGCCGCCCAGGCGGCGGCGATCTCGGCCTCGGCCGTCCGCAGGGCGTCGTCGCGACCATAGCGGCGCTGCGTCAACACTTCCTTGCTCTGGCGGACACGAGCATACTCCCCGCCGCCCTGGTAGAGGGGCAGGGTGAAAGTGGCGCCGATGGCGGCATTGGCGCCAGATCGGCCGGAACTGCCGCCATCGTCGGCATAGCTGATCTCGGCGCCCATGGTGAGACGTGGCTTCATGCCACCCCAGGACACGGCGACATCGTTGCGGGCCGCCGCCAGCTCAAATGTTGCCGCCTGCCAGCGCCAGTTTGCATCGACATTGGCCAGGGCATCGTCCAGCGTCGCTGGCAGACCCTCCGGCATTGGCGGCATAACCAGCCGTGGCGGTTCCGTGCCGGCCAGCCGGCGGTACTCGGCCGCGGACACCTTGAGCGCACCCTCGGCGGCGTCGCGCTCGGCCATGGCCCCGGCATAGCGGGCCTTGGCCTGGTGGATGTCGGTCGTGGTGACGTCGCCGAAATGCTCGCGGTCACGGGTCGCATCGAGCTGGAGGCGCAGGCGGTCCTCATTGCCTCGGGCGAGGTCGAGAATCGCGTTGTCGCGCGCCACTGCGGTGAAAGCAGCCACGGCTTCGAGCAGCACGTCCTGCTCGAGCTGGGACAGCCGTGCCCGTTCGGCCCGCACGCTGTTCTCCGCGCGGCGGCTCGAGGCGGCGATCGTGCCGCCACTATAAATGCTCTGGGTCAATGTCAATGCCTGCCGCTGTGTCGGCAAAGCATCGCCGGTCGCATTATAGGCTACCGAGTTGCTGGTGCTTGCCTGCGGTCGTCCGGGCGCCAGGGCCTGCGGCACCGATTCGTCCGCTGCCCGCAGACTCGCCCGCCCGGCTTCGAGCCTCGGGCTGCCGACATAAACCTGACAAAGCATGTCGCTCAAGATTTCCGCGCCGGCCGCCGTCGGCTCGAGCACGGGCACCGAAACGAGCAGGAGCCATAGGACGGCAAGTTTCATGGCCATGCTATAGCATGGCCATCGCTTTAGACGCTAGAATCCAGATTCTTAATCTACCAAAAATAGAAAAGCCGCTTTCGTCAGAACTGGAAAGCCGGCTCATGCCTCAGCCCGGGCAGCCGAGAGACCTGTGCGTCGAACGGCGTTACCCGACCAATGGCGCCGTGAATCTTGCGCGCGACGGTGACCTTGCCGCTACGGCCGTGCTCGACCACCGTCGCCAGCCGGCCCAGGTCGCCGAGCTGGTCGAGTAGGTTGGTCGGGATGCTCGGGACGGAACCAACGAGGACGATGAGGTCGAAAGGTGCCTGGGCCGGATGGCCGTCCGCTGCCTCACCGACCTGCAGGACGACATTGTCGCACTCGCGCTCGCTGAGCAGAGCTTCCAGCGGTTGGGTAGGCTCGCCAGGCGGCAATAGCAAAAACACTGTGCCGGCCAGCCGCGACAGCACTGCCGCTGCGTATCCCGTGACGTCCCCGATGACCAGCGCCACATCCTCGGGTTTCGGCTCCGAGGCTTGCAACAGTTTGCCCAGAGCCAAAGGCTCGATCAGGAAGCGCCCCTGTCCAAGCGCCAGATCCTCGTCGCCATAGGCGCAGCCGCGCAGCGCCTTGGGCACGAACAGCTCGCGCGGAATGTCGCCCATGGCATGAAGCACACGCGGATCGTCGATGCGATTTGGTCGGAGCTGGTTCTCGACCATGTTGGCCCGGGCGATGGCGGCGTCGATCATGGCGGCTCCGAGGCAGGATCTAGCGCTGATTCAGCGCCGGGCGGTTATACCGACTGCGCTCGGCCTGAGCAACGGCAGCCCGGGGGCGGAAAATGTCGCTGGGCATTGACCGAGCGCCGCAGGGGTCTTTATAGAGAGCGGCGCCGGCGGCCCGGTGGCAGAGTGGTCATGCAGAGGACTGCAAATCCTTGCACGTCGGTTCGATTCCGGCCCGGGCCTCCACCGGCGAAATGGCTGGCGGTAGCTCTAGCGTTCTGCTAGGCACGGCCGCCTGAGAGACTTGATCCGGCGTGGCGCAGCGGTAGCGCAGCGGACTGTTAATCCGTTGGTCGTAGGTTCGAATCCTACCGCCGGAGCCAATTCGGAACGAAACTGCGAACGCCGTGCGCCGCAGTTTCCACTCCATAGTTTCCTCCAGACGCCACAAGCGTCTGGAGGAGCCTTGGCTTCGATCCCCTGATCCGAATTTCGTCGGCTCCGACCTCCACCCGCTGAACTAGCGCCTGGAGATGATGGCGCCGGAAACCGCCCTCTCGATCCCTGATCTTCTTACGAGCCTCGATGCCGAACCGACGCAGCAGCTCCGGCGTCACTCGATTGTCGTCGCCCTCTCCCCTGTTTTCGGCCCGGTCCGCATCGGCCCGCGCCGAATCACGGATCCGCTTCAACTCGACAATCCGCCCCTTGAGGTTGGAATCGTCCATTTCAGCGAGACCATTCTCAATGGCCTCATACAGCCGAGTCAGCTTGGCTTCCGCGTCCGCAGCCTGCTTCCTCAGCTCGGCGATCCGCCCCTTCAGGCGTCCGGCGTGTTCCTCCCTGCGCTTAAGCAGGCCGGCGAGCAACTCCTCAAGCCGCTCGGGCGCAAGAAGTCGCTCCTCCAGATGCGACACAACAATCGTATCCAGCTCGTCCATCGGGATCGTGCGGCCGCGGCACGCCGTCTTCCCCTGCCGTGCCGTCGTGCAGCAGTTGTAGTAGCGGTATTGGTCCCCCTTGCCGGAGGTGCGGAGGGTCATAGCTCCCCCGCAATCGGCACAGAAGCACACGCCGCCCAGGAGCGTCCCGGCCGTTACGAACCGCGGGGCCTTCAGTTGCGGGCTGCGCGACCGCATGACCGCCTGAACTTCAGCGAATTCCTCCTCGTCGATGATCGGCTCGACCGCCACGTCGATGATCTCGTCTTCCGACTTCTGCTCTCCCTTACGCTTGCCCGAGACGTTGAAGCGATGGCGGCCGATGTAGGTCTCCCTGGTCAGGATTTGGTGGACCGCCCCGACGCCCCAGCGCCCGCCGGTCTGCGTCCGAATACCGCGCGTGTTCAGATAGTCGGCGATCTGGCGGGACCCCATTGGACCGTCGTCGGCGCCGACCCGTGCGAGCCGGAACATGAGCTGGACCGTCTCCACCTGGGCCGGATCGGGCTCGATCTTCTTCTTGGTCCTCGCGCCCCGCTGCTCGGCCGCCACGATCCTGTCTCCGAATGGCGGCCGCGAGCCATTCCAATAGCCCTGGCGGGCGTTCTCGCGCATGGCCCGGAGCGTGTGCTTGGCGTTCTCCTTCGACTGGTACTCGTCGAATAACGCCATGATCTGGCGCATCATCACGCTCATCGGATCATCCCCGAGATCCTGCGTGATGGAAGTCAGGCGGATATCGTTCTTCGCCAGCCGCCGGACGTAGAATTCGAGCTGGAACTGATCGCGAAAGAAGCGCGAGAAAGAATGGACGATGATGAAGTTGAACGGCGCAGGCTTCTGCGCTCCGGCATCCATCATCCGCTGAAACTCAGGCCGCCGGTCGTCTGTCGCCGATGCGCCCGGCTCGACAAACTCGGCGACGATGGCGATCCCCTTCGCTTGGCAATAGGCCTGAAGTTGGCGGCGCTGATCCGGAATCGAAAGATCATGTTCGGCCTGCCGGCCGGTCGAAACACGCAAATAGAGCGCGGCACGCCCCGGCGATGCCAAGGCGGGGGTCGCTTTGGCATTCATGCGGAACCTCCGTTCACAATATTAGTTTTTCGAGCCCAACAGCTCGTCGAGAATCTGACCGAAGTGGACCTCGAAAAGGTCCAGCTCAGCCTCAGCGACCGGCACGTGATCGGGCCAATCATCAGAGACTTTGCGGCTCGCTTGGTGCTCGACCCCTTTCCGAGCGCGTGACCGCGGCTCGGGCACCGCCGACCGGACCGGGCGGACGTAGTCGTAAAGGTCGGCGTCGCCCTGCGACGCTGAGAATTGAACCACGTTGGCAGACATGCCGTCATTGTTGCATTTAACCACACAACATTGAACAGTTTCAGTTGGTTACGCGAGAAACATGCAGTGAGATATCGGCCACTCCCGGTCGCGATAGGCTCCGCTGGCGAACCCTGGCGCGTCGTGGCGAAGCGCAAATACCTACAATCGGCGGCTGGGTGATGCGGTCGCGTGCGGTGTTCGACGGCATCAGCCATCATCGCTTAGTTCCCGGAACGAGCCCTTGCTCCAGGCCATCTTGCCGTCCGGCCTGTGACTGGATATATTACTGGTAATATCGCGTAGATTAATCATGAGCAACACGTCTCAGAGGCGCGCCGTCAAGAACTACCGGAACCGCTTGGTTGAACGCGGCGCTGCGCGGCACCGTTCGGTCGTGGGCCGAAAAGCAAGAAGCCGAACGGTCTGCCTGGGCTGCCCCAGGCGTGACGAGCGTCGACAATAAGATCATTGTATCGACGTATATTTTTGCCGAACCTTCGACCATGCTCTCGGCGCAGACGGCATGTTGTCGTGGGCGTCGAGTTTATGCAAAAGCAACGCGTCCTCAAGAGCAATATAAAATGGCTATCTGGAATCAGCGCGACTGAGCTGCGCTCTCAAGAAATCCTTATGGCAGAGAGATTATGCCGAGATATCTATAATTCACTCCTTCGCTGCCCGCTTGATCAAGAGGCTGGCGAACAGCATACTGATTCCTGTTGCTAGAAGAATCGGTACACCGACATCTTTTGGAACCACACCTGATGCCATTGCTGCCGATAGCAGCATGAGGCTAAAC
>JAPJRA010000072.1 GCA_030824835.1 Geminicoccaceae bacterium
GGTGGTGGCCGCCCCGTCGGCCGGCATCGTGCAGGAGATCGTGGTCACGGCGGCCGGGCAGGCGGTGGCGCCGCACGAGACGCTGATGAAACTCGTGCCGCAGAGCGAGGGCCTGGTGGTCGAGGCCAAGGTCGCCAACCGCGACATCGGGCGGCTGCATGCCGGCATGAGCGCCACCGTCAAGGTGCGGGCCTTCGACTATCTGCGTTACGGCAGCCTCGACGGCGTGGTGCAGAAGGTGGCCGCCGATGCCACGCCGGACCCGCGCACGGGCGATCTCGCCTACGGTGTCACCGTCGTCACCGCGCGCAGCCATTTCGGCGCCAGGGCCGGCGAGTTCGACGTCGTGCCGGGCATGGCGGTCGATGTCGAGCTGAAGGTCGGCGAGCGGACGATCCTCTCCTACCTCACCGACCGCATCTTCCGCGCCAAGGAGGCCTTCCGCGAGGGATGAGGCCTAGGACGACGGGCGCCTCTGCGGCCCGGTCATGCTGCGCACCTGGAGGCTGCCGTCGGTCATCTTGACGAAGGTGAAGGTGCGCTCGGCGAAGCCATTGCAGCGCTGCAGGAAAGGTGCGGGGTTGATCATGCCGTTGTCGCGGATGGTGTTCATCTCGTCGAACCAGTAGTAGCGGATGTTCATGACCACCTGCTGCTGGTTCTCGTCGATCACCTGCGCGCCGGTCACCGATCGCATGCGCGGCTGCGTGCAGGTCGCGTTCTGCTCGATGGCGTTGTTGTCGTAGAAGGACACCACCTGGAACTGCAGCCCGGGATAGCCGGCCAGCCCTGGTCCCTGGACGTTGCAGCCGGCCAGCAGCAGGGCCAGCGGGAGCAGGGCACGGGCAACGGTCTCGAGCGGCATGGAGGATCTCCTGGTGCCCGCCGGGATCACCGCCGTTCGGGTCGGCAGGCGAAGGCGGAAGACCGTACCATGCTCGGAGGTTCCGACCAGCTCGATCTCCCCGCCATGCGCCCGCAGCAGCTCGCGGCAGATGGCCAGGCCCAGGCCGTTGCCGCCGGGCTTCGACGTCCCGGCGAACGGCTCGAACAGGCGCCCACGCACCTGCTCGGGAATGCCCGGGCCGTTGTCGCCGACGTCGATCGTCAGGAACTGGTCGTCCCGTGCGGCCGAGATCTGCAGGATGCCGCCGGGTCCGCCCATCGCCTCGATCGAGTTCTGGGCGAGGTTGAACAGCACCCGGAACAGCTGGTCCGGGTCGACCAGCAGCTCCAGGTCGGCCGGGACGGCGACGCGCCACTCGATTCCGGCCGACGACGCGGCCAGGGCGGAGCGCACCTTCGCCACCAGCTCCGCCAGAAGGACGCGCCGGGGTGCCGGGGCCGGGGGGCCGCTGCGGGCATAGCTGAGGGTCTCGCCGCACAGCCGCACCGCGCGATCGAGCGTCTCGATCAGGCGCGGCGCCACCCGCCGCACGGCGGGATCGGCGCTGCTCTCCAGCCGATCAGAGATCAGGACGGCCGTGGCCAGGATGTTCTTCAGGTCGTGGCTGATCCGGCTCATCGCCGCACCCAGTGCGGCGAGCCTGGTCTTCTCGGCCAGGGCCGCGCGCAGGCCCAGGCGCATGGTGCCCAGCTCCTGCTCGACGACGCCGATCTCGTCTGCCCGCGCCGGCCGGGGCTGGTCGGCGGTACTGTCCTCCGGTCGGTCGCGAAATATCGCCAGTTCCTCGGTGATCCGTCGCAGCGGCCGAACGATCATGCGCTGCAGGGCGACGAAGAGCATCGACGCGACCAGCAGCGACAGCGCCACGGAGAGGGTGACGATGCGGACCGAGTAGTCGACCATCGCCGTCCACATCGCCGCTTCCGGCATGATGATGTCGACCACGGTGCCCGTCTCCTGCGGCGCCGTGCCGATCACCCGGATCAGCCGGCCACCACGGTGGGCCAGGGTTTGGAACGCGTCCTCGATGAGCGTCGCCCAGCTCCGGTCGCCTAGGTCGACGATCCGGTCGATCGGTGCGACCTCGCCCAGCATCAGCGGCCGGCCCCTCTCCGCTTGCACGGTGATCTCGAGGACGCCCGCATTGGCCAGCAGCGCGTCCACCGCGTCCATATCGAGCTGCAGCGCCACGCGCGGTGTCAGGCTCAGGACCGCCAGGTGCGCGGCACCGATCCGCTCCTCGAGATAGGCCAGCCGGAACCGCGCGATCGACGGCACATAGATCAGCACCTCGCCGAGCAGGACGCAGGCGACGGTCAGCAGCAGGATCTTGGCCGACAGGCTGCGGCTCAAGGCAATTCGGCGCATCGAGGCCGTTTCTTTCGAGCCGCGGCCCAATGGCGCGACTGGAAGCTTATCCAAAGGCGTCTGATCCGGCGCCGATCATGTCGGCGACGTCATGCCGCCACGATCGGGCCTCCGTCAGTGGCCAGTATCATTCAAACTCCAGTCGTAGCCATGGCCATCGATGGCGTCCAGCGTTTGCAGCCGCATGGCCACACTGGGCTCCGCATAGGCCATCAGATGGCGGATGACGCCCTCGTCGTCCCCGCCAAAATCGTCGATGTACCAGACATATAGGCTGGAAACCCAGAGGTGCCCGTCCTCCAGCCGCATGCCCCGCAGGTTGTTGACGTAGGCCATCGCGGCGAGGTCGAGGGCGTGATCCAGGCCGATCCCGGTGAAGGGCTGGCGCTGCAGGTTGGGGCAGCCGACCGAGGCGCAGTTGAGCGCGTAGTGCAGGCGCGAATCGCGCCAGATCGGCCGCAGGATGCGATGCTCGATGTCGTTGAGCGAGATCTCCTCGCCCTCGACGGTGATCAACTTCTTGCCCCACGGTCCGACGCTGAACAGGCGCGGCGAGATGTCGATGTCGCGGATCGAGGCCACCGGATAGTGCTCGAGCACGACGTTCACGGTCAGCGCGTTGTAGAGGTTGATCCAGTAGGCACACTGCTCGTCCTCGTTCAGGCTCGACACCGGCTCCGCCGCCATGCTGCCTAGATAGCCCCGCAGCAACGCCCGGTCCGCCGGGTCGACGGCGCCATAGTCGACCCGGTTCACGCCGTCGGGGCTGGCGTGCACATGCCGCTCGAGGAACTGGCCCCAGGCGCCATGGTCGACGGTTGTCGTCGAGCGCGGGTCATGCTGCAGCCACCGCGCCCAGAGGTCCGCCTTGGGCGCGGCGTTGGCCGGCTGGACCATCGCGGGCAGGACGAGCAGGAGACCGAGCAGGTAGAGGGCGAGGTGGCGGGACATGATTCCGGAACTGGCTTAAGTGGGCCCGGAGGCACTATATCCGGCGGACGCGCCGCTGGCGGCCACACCGGCTCACGAGGCGGTGACGCACGGCACGTTGTTTGACACTGTGGCGTGATCTGCGTATACGCCCTCTCTCTGTTCGTTCCCCCCTCCGATTTCGAAGGTCTCGACGTGAAGCGCACGTATCAGCCGAGCAAGCTCGTACGCAAACGCCGGCACGGCTTCCGCGCCCGCATGGCAACCACCGGTGGCCGACGTGTGATCGCCGCCCGCCGGTCCCGTGGACGCAAGCGCCTGTCTGCTTGAGCGAGCCTGCCGTTGCGGACGGGGCCGAGGTCGTGCGGCTACGCCATCGAAGCGAGTTTCTCGCCGCGGCGCGTGGTGCGCGGGTCCATCGTGAGCCGTTCGTCCTGCAGGGCCTCCCCCGCGGTGAGGATGACCGGGCCGGCAAGATCGGCCTCGGGCTCACCGTCACCAAGAAGCTCGGTGGTGCCGTGGTGCGCAACCGCGCGCGCCGGCGCCTGCGCGAGGCCCTTCGCCTGACCCTTCCGGGACCGGCCCGGCCGGGTGCCGACTATGTCGTCGTGGCCAGGGCCGCAGCGCTTTCCGTATCTTTCGCCGGTCTTCAGCGTGAGCTGGTGGGGGCTTTCGAGCAGATGGCGTCGCGTCTCGAGCGGGGCCGGCGGTGAGCCTGCCGGCTCGCCTGCTGACGGTGCCGGTCATCCTCTACCGATGGCTGGTTTCGCCCGTGCTTGGATGCAATTGCCGCTACTGCCCCTCGTGCTCCGAATACGCTATCGAGGCGCTGCGTCGGCATGGTGCCGGGCGTGGGGTCTGGATGGCGCTGCGCCGCATCGGGCGCTGTCATCCCTGGGGCGGCTACGGCTACGACCCGGTTCCGCCGCGCGCCGGCGGCCGCTGGCCGCGGCCGGCCTTAGGAGGTTACTGCCGTCATGAGCGACCAGCGCAATCTGATCATCGCGATCGTCCTGTCGGTCGGGATCATCTTCGCGTTCCAGTTCTTCTACGAGATCCCAAAGACGCGCGAGGCCCAGCAGCGGCAGGCCGAGACTGCGCTGACGGCGCAGACCAGCCCCGCGACGCCGGCCGGTCAGGCTCCCGGCGTCGTGACGCCCGGCGGAGTGCCGGGGCAGGCGATGAGCCGCGCCGACGCCCTGGCGCAGTCGCCGCGGATCCGGATCGACAACGGTTCCGTCCACGGCTCGATCGCCCTCAAGGGCTCCCGTCTCGACGACGTGACGCTGGCCAACTATCGCGAGACCATCGACCCGAACTCGCCGGAGATCGTGCTGCTGAGCCCGGCGGGCGGCCCCAGCCCCTATTTTGCCGAGTATGGCTGGGTGCCCGCCGACAGCTCGGTCAGCGTGCCCGGCAACGACACGCTGTGGTCGGCCCAGGGTTCGGAGCTCACCGACAAGTCCGGCGTCGACCTGCGCTGGGACAGCGACCAGGGGCTGAGCTTCGGCAAGCGGATCGACATCGATCAGAACTACATGTTCACGATCAAGCGAACCGTCACGAACAATTCCGACAAGCCTGCCACGCTCTATCCTTACGGCCTGATCAGCCGTTGGGGCACCCCGCCCACACTCGGCTACTACATCCTCCACGAGGGCCCGATCGGCGCCTTGAACGAGCATCTCGAGGAATGGAAGTACGCGACGGTCGCCGAGAAGGGGCGGATCGATTTCGAGAGCACCGGCGGCTGGCTCGGGATCACGGACAAGTACTGGCTGGCCTCGTTGGTGCCGCAGCAGGACCTGCCCCTGAAGGCCACCTTCCAGCACCTGCCTGAGGGCGACCGCTACCAGACCGACTATCGCGGCGAGGCACTGACCGTGGCCCCCGGCCAGACGGTCGAGGTCACCGACCGGCTGTTCGCCGGTGCCAAGGTGGTGACGCTGCTCGACCAGTACCGGGATCAGTACGGGATTCCGCTGTTCGACCGAGCCGTCGACTTCGGCTGGTTCTACTTCCTGACCAAGCCCATCTTCTACACGCTGCACTACATCCATCGCGTCGTCGGCAATTATGGCATCGCCATCCTGGTCCTGACGCTCCTGGTCAAGGCCTGCTTCTTCCCGCTGGCCGATCGGTCCTACCGGGCCATGGCCAACATGAAGAAGCTGCAGCCGGAGATGGTCAAGCTGCGCGAGCGGTTCGGCGACGACAAGGTGCGCATGAACCAGGAGCTGATGGCGCTCTACAAGAAGGAGAAGGTGAATCCGGTCTCGGGCTGCCTGCCGGTGCTGATCCAGATCCCGGTCTTCTTTTCGCTCTA
The DNA here is from genome assembly GCA_030824835.1 of Geminicoccaceae bacterium. Taxonomy (GTDB): domain Bacteria; phylum Pseudomonadota; class Alphaproteobacteria; order Geminicoccales; family Geminicoccaceae; genus Benzoatithermus. The sequence continues at coordinate 5,532 of JAPJRA010000072.1, forward strand.
CAAGGTGCTGTTCGTCACCATCGAGATGCGCCATGCGCCGTTCTTCGGCTGGATCCACGACCTGTCCGCTCCGGACCCGACGACCCTGTTCAACCTGTTCGGGCTGCTGCCGTTCACGCCGCCGCATATGCTGATGATCGGCGTGTGGCCCCTGGTCATGGGCTTCACCATGTGGCTGCAGCAGAAGCTCAACCCGCAGCCGGCGGACCCGACCCAGGCGAAGATCATGCAGTTCCTGCCGGTGATGTTCACCTTCCTGTTCGCGACCTTTCCGGCCGGCCTCGTCATCTACTGGTGCTGGAACAACACGCTCTCCATCGGCCAGCAGTGGGCGATCATGAAGCGCATGGGCGTGAAGGCCACGTGAGCCAGGCCGCGCCCGAGGCGGATCCGGCCGTCGATCCGGACCGCTGCGACGATCCGGAAAGCATCGAGGTCGGCCGCAAGCTGTTCGCGCGGCCGGCCACCTTCGTCATGGGGGTGGCCAAGCTCGATCAGCTGCCGCACGCCGAGCTGCCCGAGATCGCCATGGCCGGCCGGTCCAACGTCGGCAAGTCGAGCCTGATCAACGCCCTGACGGGACAGAACAGCCTCGCCCGCACCTCGAACACCCCGGGTCGCACCCAGCAGATCAACCTGTTCGATCTGTCCGGGCGGCTGACCCTGGTCGACCTGCCGGGCTATGGCTACGCCCAGGCGCCCAAGGATCTGGTCGAGCGCTGGACCCGCATGGTGTTCGGCTACCTGCGCGGCCGGCCGACCCTGCTGCGGGCGTGCCTCCTGATCGATGCGCGGCACGGCCCGAAGAAGGTCGACGACGAGGTGATCGAGATGCTGGGCAAGGCCGCCGTCCCGTTCCAGGTCGTGCTGACCAAAGCCGACCTCGTCCGCAAGGCCGACCTCGAGACGCTGACGCTCGAGCTTGAGACACGGCTTGCGAAGACCGTTGGGGCCATGCCGCACCCCATTCCCACCAGCTCGCGCAACCAGGAAGGCCTGGAGCTGCTGCGGGCGGCCCTTGCCAAGCTCGCCCGACCCCAGACCGAGGCGCCGTCATGAGCACCGCTGCCGACAGCCCCGACATCCTCAACATCGCCGGCACGCTGATCGAGGCGCTGCCCTACATGCGCCGCTACCAGGGGGCGGTGATGGTCATCAAGTATGGTGGCCACGCGATGGGCGATGAAAACGTCGCGCGCGACTTTGCCCGTGACGTCGTGCTGCTGAAGCAGGTCGGGATCAACCCGGTCGTCGTCCATGGCGGCGGTCCGCAGATCAAGGCCATGCTCGAGCGGCTGCAGATCCACTCGGATTTCGTCGACGGACTGCGTGTCACCGATCGGGCGACCGTCGAGGTCGTCGAGATGGTTCTCGCCGGCAAGATCAACAAGGAGATCGTGACCGCGATCCAGGCGGCGGGCGGCAAGGCAGTGGGCATCAGCGGCAAGGACGGCAGGCTGATCGAGGCCACCAAGCTCAGCCGCACCAAGCGCGACCCCGAGAGCAACATCGAGCGCATCGTCGATCTGGGCTTCGTTGGCGAGCCCTCCAAGATCAATACCGAGCTGCTCGAGGTGTTCATGAACACCGACATCATCCCGGTCATCGCCCCGATCGGGGTCGGTGCCGACGGGCAGACCTACAACATCAACGCCGACACGGCCGCGGGTGCCATCGGTGCGGCGCTGCGGGCGCGCAAGCTCCTGATGCTGACCGACGTCCGCGGCGTGCTGGATGCCAACAAGCAGCTGCTGCCGACATTGACCGACACCGAGGTCGGCCGGCTGATCGAGACCGGCGTGGTCACCGGCGGCATGATCCCCAAGCTCGAGACTTGCCTGGCGGCGGTCGCCGGTGGTGTCGAGGCCGCCGTCATCGTCGACGGCCGGGTGCCCCACGCCATCCTGCTCGAGCTGTTCACCGAGCATGGCTTCGGCACGCAGGTGCTGGCCACGGCTGGCTGACCGGCGGCCGGCTTGCGGCCAGTTGATCGCGCGGCTGGAAACAGGGAGGCTGGCGCGGCAATGGGAGGCTGACGGGAACGAGCCAACGCCATGACGCTGACCCAACGCCTCTTCCTCCTGGTCACGATAGCCCTTCTGCCGGCCATCCTGATTCAGGCCTACAACGAGCTCGACCTGCGCCGCAGCCGGGAGACGGAGGTACGGGAACTGGCGTTGAGCCAGGCCCGGCTTGCCGCCTCCGAGCTCGACCAGATCTTCACCGGCGTGCGCAGTCTGCTCACCGCCGTGGCCGAGGTGCCCTCGGTCCGCGCACTCGACACCCCGGCTTGCGTCGCCTATCTCGCCACCCTGCAGCCCAGGGTGCCCTACCTGGCATCGATCGCCGTCCTCGACCTGAACGGACGGGTGGCCTGTCGCCAGACACCGCCGCCGCCGGATCTCCGCTTCGCTGATCGCTCCTACTTTCAGGAGGCGGTCGCCGGCGACGCCTTCGTCATCGGCGAGTACACCGAGGGACGCGTGGCGCTTCGCTCGGTGCTGCCGCTGGCCATGCCGCTGCGGGATTCGGCGGGTGTCGTGATCGGCGTCGTCGCGGCAGCGCTGGACTTGGGGTGGCTTTCCGGGCAGCTGCGCGAGCGCAGCTTGGCCAAGGGCGGCTCCGTGACGGTGGCCGACCGGAACGGTGTCATCCTGGCGCGCGATCCGCTCCCCGACCAGTTCGTCGGCACCCGGATACCCGATCAGTTCCAGAAGCTGGTCCATGCAGCCGAGCCTGGCTCGATCGAGCTCATGAGTCAGGACGGCACGCGCCGCGTGCTCGGCTACGTCCCGCCGACACCACGGCGCAACTTCTATGTCAGCGCCGGCCTGGCGTCGGGCGAATCGTTCGCCGCCGTCAACCGGGCGACGATCCGGGGCCTGAGCCTGATCGGGGTCGGTTTCCTGCTGGCGCTGGCGGCCGCCTGGATCGTGGGCGACCGCTTCTTTCGTCGACCCATCGCACGGTTGCTGTCCGCGGCCGATCGCTGGCGCTCGGGCGACTACGAGACCCGCACCGGCCTGTCGAACCAGCCCGGCGAGTTTGGCGCGCTGGGGCTGGCGTTCGACGGCATGGTTGGCGAGGTGGCGCGTCGACAATCGGAGCGTGACCGCATGAATGCGGCTCTCCAGTCGAGCGAGGAGCGATTGCGGGCGTTCAATGCCGATCTCGAGGAGCGCGTGGCCAGCATGCTGGCCGAGCGCCAGGAACAGGAGGCGGTGCTCCGGCACGCACAGAAGATGCAGGCCGTGGGGCTGCTCGCCGGCGGCGTGGCGCACGACTTCAACAATCTGCTGACCGCCATCTCCGGGCACCTGCGGCATCTGCGGCAGCGGGCGCCGGCCTCCCTGCATGCTGCCGTCGACGGCATCGAGCTCGCCGTCCGGCGCGGCGAGCGCGTCGCTCGCCAGCTTCTGGCCTTCACCCGCGTCGAGCCGGCCCGAGGCGAGGTCGTCGATCTGCGTGGCGCCGTCGCCGGCATGCTGCCGCTGCTCGAGCGATCGTTGCACGGCAGTTATGCCCTGGTGGTGGAGACCGCCGCGGAGCCGTGCCCAGCACTCGTCGATGTCGCCGACCTCGAGCTGGCTTTGCTCAACCTGCTCACCAACGCCCGTGACGCGATGCCGGCTGGTGGCCGGATCCGGATCACCGTCGGCCGGGCTCCGGCCGATGCGGCGGCGGGCGACCAGTTGGTCCTGGGGGTTCACGACAGCGGCGGCGGCATGACACCGGAGGTCCAGAGCCGCGCTTTCGAGCCGTTCTTCACCACCAAGGCCATCGGCAAGGGCACGGGGCTCGGCCTCAGCAGCGTCTATGGATTCGCACGGCAGAGCGGGGGCACGGCGCGGATCCAGAGCCGTCCCGGTCAAGGCACGAGCGTGCTCATCCTGCTGCCGCGCGCCGCTCAGCCCATGGCCCCGCCGCCGGACATCGGCGAGGACGGCGGCGGCATCGTTCCGGCATGCGGTGCACCACGCCGGCGGTCGCCTGGCACCCGCGTGCTCGTCGTCGAGGACGATCTGCTGGTGCGGACGGTGACGGTCGATGCGGTCGAGGAGGCCGGCTTTCAGGTGATCGCGGCCGACACTGGCGTCGAGGCGCTGGCCGTGCTCGAGCGCGAAGGGGAGGGGCTGGCCGCGGTCGTCACCGACATCGCCATGCCCGGCGGGGTCAGCGGCATCGATGTGGGACGGGCGATCAGGCGCCGCTGGCCGCATCTGGCGCTGGTGCTGACCACCGGCTACACGGCCGATGCGATCGCGCCGGACGAGATGCCGGCCCGGTTCGCCTTCGTGCCGAAGCCGTTCTCGCCGGACGACCTCGTTCACCGGCTGGGCCTGCTGCTCGACCGCGCCGCCGACGCTCGACTTCCGGATTAAGCTTCCTACATGATGGCAGACCCGCTCTTGCGGGCCATGATCGGAGGCTGTCCATGCAACTGTCCCCTCGCTCGAATCTTGCTCGTGCCCTGATCGTGGCCGTGGCGGCACTCGTGCTCGCCGCCGGCCACGCGGACGCGCGCGCCGGCCGTGGCGGCGGCAGCTTCGGCAGCCGCGGGTCCCGCACCTTCCAGGCGCCGCCTCCGACCCAGACGGCACCCAGCCCGGCGGCACCGATCCAGCGCTCGACCACGCCGCAACCCGGCCCGACCGCGACCAATCCCGGCATGGCCGGCGCCGCCGCCGCCCGCCCTGGCTTCTTCTCCGGTCGCGGCGGGTTCATGGGCGGCCTGCTCGGTGCCGGCCTGTTCGGGATGCTCCTGGGCTACGGCCTGTTCGGCGGCCTGGGCGGCCTCGGCTCGATCATCGGCCTGCTGCTGCAGGTGGCAC